>DBIH01000267.1 GCA_002296885.1 Flavobacterium sp. UBA807
TTTGAAGGAGGATTGATTAACATTCCGGCTGTTGTCATAGTGATGATAATGTCATTGATTTTGATGAGAGGAACCAAGGAGTCTGCATTTGTAAACGGATTAATTGTAATATTAAAAATAAGTGTTGTTCTGGTTTTCATTACTTTGGGTTGGCAATATATAAGACCAGAAAACTATACTCCATATATTCCTGAAAATAAAGGTTCATTTGGCGAGTTTGGGTTTAGCGGAATTATTCGTGCAGCCGCTATTGTATTCTTTGCTTATATTGGTTTTGATGCAGTTTCTACTGCCGCTCAAGAAGCCAAAAACCCAAAAAGAGATATGCCAATAGGAATATTATTGTCATTAGGAATTTGTACAATTTTATATATTCTATTTGCACATGTAATGACAGGAGTGGTAAACTATACTGCATTTGCAGGTGCAGATGGGATTGCTCCGGTTGCTATTGCTATTGACCATATGGGAGTTGCCGATGCTTCAGGAATGATTACGCCTGCTTATCCATGGTTGAATAAAGCGATTATCCTCGCCATTTTGGCTGGTTACGCTTCGGTAATCTTAGTAATGCTTATGGGTCAAAGTCGAGTGTTTTTCTCTATGAGTAAGGATGGTTTGATGCCAAAAGTTTTTTCTGAAGTGCATCCTAAATTCCGAACCCCTGCGAAAAATAACTTATTATTTATGCTAATTGTAAGCTTATTTGCTGCTTTCATTCCAGCGAGAGTTGTGGGTGAAATGACTAGTATAGGGACTTTATTTGCATTTATTTTAGTTTGCTTAGGTGTTTTAGTCATGAGAAAAAAGATGCCTGATGCACCAAGAGCGTTTAGAACTCCACTCGTACCCATAGTTCCAATTTTAGGCGTTTTTGTTTGTTTGTTTATGATGGTATTCCTGCCTTTGGATACTTGGATTCGTCTGATTGTTTGGATGATGATTGGTTTCGATTTCTATTTATACTACGGCATGAAAAATAGCGTTTTAAATAAAGGAATATTTGACAACAATAGTTATAAAGTTGTAGCGACATCGGGATTAGGAATGGTTATAGCTCTAATTGTTGTAGCATTTGTGCATCATTCAAATCCAGAAACTGACGACAAATTTCTTTTCTATTTCTCTCTTGTCTTTTCTGCCATCCATTTGGTAGTGTTTGCTTTGAGTTTAAAGAAATCAAAATAATAATATAAATCAAAGAATTAAAAGGCATTGAAAAATTGATAAATAATCTTTTCAATGCCTTTTCTCATTTGTAAATATTTCACAATAAAGAAGCCCAAAATTTAAATTTTTCCGATATTTGTAGGTGACAAATGATTTTCATCACATGAAAACAAGCTGGGAAAACTTACTATTGCATTTGAAATTTATGATTAAAAGAAACCCTGAGTGATTTTGGGCTGATTGAGTTATAAACTTCATTAACAAATTAAAATTTAAGTTATGCCATTTTACCATAAATTAGGAAACATTCCTCCAAAACGCCATACCATTTTCCGCAAACCCAATGGAGATTTGTATTACGAACAACTGTTCGGGACAATTGGTTTTGACGGAATGTCAACGAATTCTTATCACGAGCACCGGCCAACCCAGGTTAAGGAAATAAGAAAACAGTACAGTATTGCTCCAAAAGTAGCCAAAGCCAATAATATTCAATCCTACCGCCTTCGAGGGTTTCAGGTAAACCCCGAAAATGATTTTCTGGAAAGCCGTAAAATTGTACTGACCAATTCCGATTGCCATATAGCTTTGGCTGCTCCCAAAAAATCAACAAAAGATTACTTTTATAAAAATACCGATTCCGATGAATTACTTTTCATCCATCGCGGTAGCGGAAAATTAAGAACCATGCTGGGCAACATCGATTTCAAATACGGCGATTACCTGCTAATTCCGCGTGGAATCATCTACAAAATTGATTTTGATACCGAAGATAACCGTTTTTTCATTGTCGAATCTCATCGTCCGATTTACACGCCAAAAAGATACCGCAACTGGTTTGGCCAGTTGTTAGAGCATTCGCCATTTTGCGAACGCGATATCCGCCGTCCGTATGAGTTGGAAACCTATGATGAAAAAGGCGAATTCCTGATCAAAGTAAAAAAGAAAGACGAAATATTCGAAATGGTTTACGCCACACATCCTTTTGACGTAATTGGTTATGACGGCTACAATTATCCTTATGCTTTTTCCATTCACGATTTCGAACCAATAACGGGAAGGATACACCAACCGCCGCCAGTGCACCAAACCTTCGAAACCGATGCGTTTGTAGTGTGCTCCTTCGTTCCGCGTTTGTACGATTACCATCCCGATGCTATTCCTGCGCCATACAATCACAGTAATATCGATTCGGATGAGGTATTATATTATGTTGATGGCGATTTTATGAGCCGAAACGATATTGAAGCGGGACATATTTCTCTGCATCCGGCCGGAATACCACATGGACCGCATCCGGGAGCTGTCGAGAGAAGCATCGGAAAGAAAGATACTCAGGAGCTTGCGGTAATGGTGGATACCTTCAAGCCGCTTATGGTTACCGAGGAAGCAATGAAAATTGCAGACGATAAATATTATCAATCTTGGCTGGAATAATTAGGAGCTGATCCGGCTGTACGCGCTACGCGGTAGCTTGCTCCCATCCGGGCTAAGGCATTAAATTAAAAAATACAACATTAGCTAAAAAATAGAATTATGTCACAAGAAATTAAATCCGTTGAATACGGGCTCGAAAAAATATTTGAGGGAGCTCAGGATTTCCTGCCGCTCTTAGGAACCGACTACGTAGAATTTTACGTAGGGAATGCCAAACAGGCAGCGCACTTTTACAAAACAGCATTTGGGTTTCAATCACATGCCTATGCAGGTTTGGAAACCGGAATGAAAGACCGAGCTTCCTATGTGTTGAAGCAGGACAAAATCCGCTTGGTATTGACTACAGCCTTAAATAGTAACTCGCCTATTGGTGAACATGTAAAAAAGCACGGTGACGGAGTTAAAGTTATTGCGCTTTGGGTAGAAGACGCACGTTCTGCTTTTGAAGAAACCACCAAACGTGGCGCAAAACCGTATTTTGAACCCGTTGTTGAAAAAGATGACAATGGCGAAGTCGTTAGAGCTGGCATATATGGAGCTTACGGAGAAACCGTTTTTGTTTTTGTGGAACGTAAAAACTATAAAGGTCATTTTTTACCGGGCTACAGCGAATGGAAATCGGATTACAATCCTGAACCGGTTGGATTGAAATACATCGACCACATGGTTGGAAATACGGGCTGGAACAGAATGAACGAAGCGGTAAAATGGTTTGAAGACGTAATGGGATTTGTAAATTTCCTTTCTTTTGACGACAAGCAAATCACAACCGAGTATTCTGCTTTGATGTCTAAAGTCATGTCTAACGGAAACGGAAGGATTAAGTTCCCGATTAACGAACCTGCCAACGGTAAGAAACGTTCCCAAATTGAAGAATATTTAGATTTTTATGAAGATGAAGGTGTGCAGCATATTGCAGTAGCTACAGATGACATAATCAAAACGGTTTCCGAGATGCGTGCACGTGGGGTAGAATTCCTTACAACGCCTCCTCAAGCATACTATGATGCAATTCCGGAACGATTGAAAGACCATATGAGTAAGTTTAAAGAAGACATCAATGAGCTTCAGAAACTGGGCATTATGATTGATGCCGATGATGAAGGTTATTTGTTGCAAATCTTTACCAAACCTGTAGAAGATCGTCCAACTTTGTTTTTCGAAATTATTCAACGAATGGGAGCTAGAGGTTTTGGAGCAGGAAATTTCAAAGCTTTGTTTGAATCTATCGAAAGAGAACAAATGTTGAGAGGAACATTGTAAA
>DBIH01000073.1 GCA_002296885.1 Flavobacterium sp. UBA807
TTAGATAATCCAACTATTTCCGATTTTGAATTCGACCAGAAATTAAAACAGCTCCAGGAATTAGAAGCACAGCATCCTGAATTCTTTGATGAAAACTCACCGTCTCAACGCGTAGGCGGAACCATTACCAAAAACTTCAACACGGTTGTTCATGATTACCGAATGTATTCCTTAGACAATTCTTATTCAAAAGAAGACTTGATCGATTGGGAAAACCGAATCCAAAAGGTTTTGGGTAATGCGCCTTTACAATATACCTGCGAGTTAAAATATGATGGAGCATCGATTTCCATTACTTATGAAAACGGAAAACTAAAACGTGCGGTAACCCGTGGTGACGGATTTCAGGGCGATGATGTTACGACCAATATTAAAACCATAAAGTCAATCCCACTCAAGTTAAAAGGTAATTTTCCGGACCGTTTTGACATTCGCGGAGAAATAATACTTCCATTTGCTGGCTTTGAAAAAATGAATCAGGAACTGATTGAAATTGGTGAAACACCTTATTCCAATCCAAGAAACACCGCTTCAGGAAGTCTGAAATTACAGGACAGTGCCGAGGTTGCCAAACGACCTCTGGAATGTTTACTTTATTTTATAGTAGGCAATAATTTAAATATAAACACACAATTTGAAGGATTAGAAGCTGCAAGAAAATGGGGATTCAAAGTCCCAAAAGAAGCCCAGCTTGTAAACAATATTAAAGAAGTTTTTGAATTTATCGATTATTGGGATATTCACCGTCATGACCTGCCTTATGAAACAGATGGTGTTGTTATTAAGGTAAATGATTTCCATCAACAGGATGAATTAGGCTATACTGCTAAATCGCCGCGTTGGGCAATTGCTTATAAATTTAAAGCCGAACAGGTTTCTACCATTTTAGATTCGATTTCTTATCAGGTGGGAAGAACAGGTTCAATAACTCCGGTTGCGAATCTGAAACCAGTGCAATTAGCAGGAACTATTGTAAAACGCGCTTCTTTGCATAATGCTGATCAGATTGAAAAGTTAGATATTCGCATCGGTGATACTGTTTTTGTTGAGAAAGGCGGAGAGATTATTCCAAAGATTATTGGAGTTGATTTTGCCAAAAGAAATACCGAATCTAAAAAAACGGAATACATTACACATTGCCCGGAATGCAATTCGGAACTAGTCAGAACCGAAGGCGAAGCCAATCATTACTGCCCAAATTTCTATGGTTGTCCGCCACAAATTATTGGTAGAATTCAGCATTATATTACACGAAAGGCGATGGACATTGAAGGGCTTGGCGGTGAAACTGTTGCGCTTTTGTTCAATAATAATTTAGTAAACGACTATTCCGATTTATATGAATTGACCGTAGAACAGATTTTACCATTGGAACGAATGGCTCAAAAATCGGCTGAAAATTTAGTTAACGGCGTTCAGAAATCTAAGGAAGTTCCGTTTGAAAGGGTTTTGTATGCTTTGGGAATCCGATATGTTGGAGAAACCGTCGCCAAGAAATTGGCCAAACATTACAAGAATATTGATGCATTGCAAAGTGCTTCGCTGATGGATTTGATTTTAGTGGATGAAATAGGAGAGAAGATAGCGCAAAGCGTGATCGAGTTTTTTCAAAATCAGGAAAATGTAAAAATAATTGAGCGCTTAAAACAATTTGGAGTTCAATTGGAATTAGTTGAAAAATTCAATCCGAATGCTACCGATAAATTGTCAGGAAAAACTTTTGTTGTTTCGGGCGTCTTTGAAAAATTTTCAAGAGACGACCTGAAAAAAGCCATTGAAGATAATGGTGGAAAAGTAGGAAGTTCTATTTCGACAAAGACCGATTATGTTGTGGCTGGCGATAATATGGGGCCTGCAAAACTGGAAAAAGCAAATCAGCTTAAAGTCCCAATTATTTCTGAAACCGATTTTTTAGAAATGATTACTTGACAAAAAATGGCTTGATTTAAAATAATTGCTTTATTTTTATTGTGCTTAAATAATTAATAATGAATCACTATCCTGATGATTTAGAAAAAAACAAACAGGCAAATTATTTGTTGCTCGCTTTTTTTGTTGTTTCTGTCATTGAAGTCATAGCTGAATACAATGAAGACAAATTATTGATTTGGCTGACCAAACCTGTGATACTTCCTTTATTAATGTTTTATTATTTAAAACGCTCAAAGAAAGTCAGCCTTCCTTTTATTTTAGCACTAATGTCCAGTTGGATTGCTAACATGTTTTTTATCCAGAATACTTTTCAATTCATTATTTATGGTGTTAGTTTTTTTATGATTTATAGAATCTTGGTTATCTATATTATTGTAAATAAAGTAAAAATGCCAAATTCGATTCCGCTTATTATTGGTTCATTACCTTTTGTATTTATATATGTTGTAGCTACATTTTTCACCTACGAAATTCTTGGATATAATGTTTATCTGTTTTTGATTCAGGGAATTTTCACAATATTCCTTGGGGGCTTTAGTTTGGGTAGTTTCATTATGATCAATAATAAACCCAATGCTGTCTTGCTTATAAGCACTATGTGTATGGCTTTTAATCAATTTGTGTTTGTCTTGAAATTCTATTCACACGAGGCCAATACCTTGCAG
Source organism: Flavobacterium sp. UBA807 (assembly GCA_002296885.1). GTDB lineage: Bacteria > Bacteroidota > Bacteroidia > Flavobacteriales > Flavobacteriaceae > Flavobacterium. The sequence continues at coordinate 2,598 of DBIH01000073.1, forward strand.
GCGTTTGCAATGATTTTATTTGTTTTGGGACAATATTTGTTGACTAAATATATGTTCTATACAGAAAAAAATAAATACAGCTATCAAATTATTGATGGCTTAACCGAAAATAATTAAGCTTTACGTTGGTCTAAATGCAAAATAAAAAAAACATAATAACAATATTGACAGTGTGCTATTTTGTGATAGCTTTTTTTGAAGTTTTGGCAGAATATATTATCGAAAAACCTTTGATATGTTCATTAAAACCGACGATGCCTCTGTTATTGATAGTTATTTATTATTTAGATTCAGAAAGGAAAAATGTTTTTTTCATCTTAGCGTTGCTACTCTCTTCATTAACAAATCTTCTGTTTATTCCAAATACTCCAACATGTCTGTTTTATGCAGTATTGGTTTTTACGCTTCATCGAATTATCAGTATTTATCTTATTTTCTCATTGCAGAAAGTCATTGATTATATACCTGTCATAATTGCGACGTCTCCATTTTTACTGATTTTTTTCTACTTATTTTCTGAAACTGCAGAGATACCGCAGAATAGTTTTTATATTTTAATTGCCCAAAATATATTAATATCACTTTTTGCGGGAGTTGCACTTTCCAGTTATGTTATGAATGATAACAAACAGAATTCCATATTACTTATCAGCGCACTGCTTTTTGTAATGCTGCAATTTGTAATTTTTATCGAAAAGTATTTCCTGGTAAACGAATTCGAACAATTGTTCAGACCAATGGCTATGACACTCAACGCACTGGCGTTCTTCTCATTTTATAAATATGTTGTTTCAGCGGAACAATCAAACAACAATGGATCTGCCTGATGTTAATTTAGTTGCATCGCTGTCAAAATAAAAGTCAATGCGACCAAGATTAATACCATAACATCCAACCTGATTGACCAATACATCTTTGCCGTCAGCATTTTTCAAGACGGTTGGTTTGTCAAGAAATGTATGTGTGTGACCACCAATAATTAAGTCAATGTCTTTTGTTAGGGAAGCTAATTTTACGTCGCATATTTTATCCGGTTCTCCTTTATATTGGTAACCAATATGAGAAAGGCAAATAACTAAATCACATTTCTCTTCCTGTTTTAAGATTCTTGCCATATCCTGTGAAATTCCAACAGGATCATTATAAACAGTTTCTTTATAATTCTTCTTGTCAACCAAGCCGTCAAGTTCAACACCAAGCCCAAAAACACCAACTTTTATTCCGTCTTTATGTAATATTTTATAGGGTTTTACATGACCGTTCATAATGGTATTACTGAAATCATAGTTTGCCGAAACAAATTCAAAAGTAGCATTCGGCAATTGTTTGTATAAACCTTCAATTCCGTTGTCAAAATCATGATTTCCAATGGCAGACAAATCATATTTCATCATGCTCATCAGCTTAAATTCCAACTCACCACCATAATAATTAAAATAGGGTGTTCCCTGAAAAATATCCCCGGCATCAAGCAATAAAACATTGGGGTTTTCTTTTTTAATCATTTCAATCAAGGCAGCTCTTCTGGCTACACCACCCATATTTGGATTCTTAGGATGAGTAGGGGGAAAGGGATCGATGTAACTATGGACATCATTGGTATGAAGTATCGTCAAGTGCTTTGTTGTTGCCGATTTAAAGTTCCCTAATGGAGAAAGGGTTTCAGCCGAACTAATCGGTGTCAATCCTCCAAGCCCTAAAAGCGCCGAGCTCAATGCCGTATTCTGTATAAAATCTCTTCTTTTCATAATGCTATTCTTTGGTGATTCTAATGTCTTTGTTTGCTACAATAGTCTTGTTTTCCTTGAAATAATCAATAATGATATTCCTGAGCTTGTAATTCAAATCATATTGTTCAACTCCTTTTTTGAAGAAAAGCATATTGTCACCACCGTTTGACAAATAATCTGATGTTGCTACATAATAAATGGTATTTTCATCAAGACCCTTTCCGTTGACTAAAATATTTTTGGGACTGTTGTTTTTATCAATTGTAAAAGTTAATCCTTTTAATGGATGTGGTTTTTTTTCAGAAATAATATAACTGACCATTTCCAAAATCTGCTCAGCCTTTAGTCCAATTACGACAGCACTGTTTTCAAAAGGCATTACTTCATAAGCTGTTCTTGCTGTAACATCTCCTTTTGGAATAATGCTGCGGATTCCACCATGATTAAGCATACAAATGTCAATTGATTTTTTTTCACGCATCTGAAATACCTTATTTGCTTTTTCAAAAGTAATATCAGATAGGAAGTTGCCCATTGGCGTCTGCCATGCTCCATTTTTATCAATAGTTTCCGGAACATTTGCCAAAACCTTATTCAAATCGGCATCGATTTTATCGCGATAAGGTTTTATAAAGTTTTCAATAGCAGGAACTTCCGAATTCTTGTCTGTAATTCCAATTTCCCTGCCTTCAATTTTGGTTACACCGTATTTTTTTTCGGCACAGGAAATAACCGCAGTAAATGTTAATAATAAAACAAAATGCTTTATTACAACGTTATAGTTTTTTAGTTTTACCATCGCTTTTTGGCACTAATTTTAGTAAGTTTGTAATTCAAGTAAAAGTAGCATGTTTTTAAATTACTTAAAGGATTTTTCAACAAAAAAAATTGTTAAAAATAGCCTGTCGAATGTTAAACATTTGGCTTCAGATAAAGTAATCAAAACGGTTGGGATCATTTTTGACGAAAGCTATTTTTATGAAAGGGAAGAATTGGTAAACGAATTAATTAAAAACGGAATTGCCGAAAATGATATCAAAGTACTGGTTTTCAAGAATAAGATAAAGAAAAATGAAGTTTTTGATTATCC
>DBIH01000248.1 GCA_002296885.1 Flavobacterium sp. UBA807
GCTTATTGGATAATTTTTTTATATTTGAGTAGGTATAAAACTTTAACAATAATTAACTGTGAATGAAATATACAACAGGAAATAATAAAAGAAATTATGACGCCTTTAAAATCAATACTCATACTACTTGTTTTCAATATTACTTTCGGTCAGGCAAAAAAAGACAATAGTAACATTGTAACCACTGAGCCTAAATCCACTAATACACGTATTCCTAAAAACTGGAAAAAACTGGAAACTATTCAGAAAGAATGGATCAAAGTTGAACAGGATGAAAATGGTTATCTTATTTATGATCCGTGCGATGGTGCTACGCCAACCATTAAGTTTGACAATGGGTTTATTGTTTTAAATTCGGGTTTGGAAAGTGAAAAGTTCAGCTATGAAAAATTTACAAGGCTTACAGGCAACAATGCTTTCAGGCTCAACGCCTACAACAAAGAAAGCAAAACCTGGTTTGAGATAAAGGCACGAATTATCGACAATAAAAAAGGAATAGTATTATGGGAATTCAGTGGAGTAAAATGGCTGATGACACCAATGGAAAAGAAAGACAACTTCAGGCAGATAAAAAATAACTGCCCAAAGGGAAAAAGAAAGGAACTCAAATTTTTGCCGGTAAAGGAAACTGTTGATTAAATAATTGAAGAGCATGTCAAAAAGTAAATTACTCCGAATGGATAATATGGGCATCGTCGTAGCATCGCTTGATGATGCTATTGCCTTTTTTACCGAGCTCGGACTCAACCTTGAGGGTCGCGCAACGATTGAAGGCGAATGGGCAGGCCGCATTACCGGCTTAAAAGATCAGCAGGTTGAGATTGCAATGATGGTTACTCCAGATGGTTACAGCCGACTGGAAATTGCGCGTTTTATTACACCAACAGTAATAGCTGACCATCGCAACGCTCCTGTAAATGCATTAGGCTACCTCCGTGCCATGTTCGCTGTAAGCAATCTTGATGATACTCTTGAGCGGCTTTATAAACTTGGTGCCCAACTTGTAGGAGAAGTGATTCAGTATGAGAGTTCCTATAAACTCTGTTATATCCGTGATCCCGAAGGAATACTTATTGGGCTGGCAGAACCTCTTGGTTAAACAAACCCATCTTTGACAAGGAGCCTTCTACAAAAAAGGCGATAAAAAATATAAAAAGAAACTATCCAGCCTATTTGTTAACAATAGCTTGTTTATATTTTCTCAGCAAGAACGAAAACACGTCAATCTTTTTGCTATCTTTAAAGATAATTAATCAACCAAATCGAAAGATAAGTCCGAATTTGTGGACTGGCATTAAAATAGTATAGTCATGGATAATAAATTAACATTAAAAGACCGCATTTTAAATGAATTCCACAAACCTGGCTTTAGAAAGGCTTTGGGTGTATTTTTTGTTTGTGTGATTGGTGGAATTATCTGCGGATTTATATTCAGCAACCTACAACTTGCCTCTACTCTTGGAGTTGGTCTTGGGCTCATTTGGATGGGCGTTGCCTATTTTAATCAGGACGAAGAGGACAAAAGAGGGAAAAGATAATCCTTCATCACTTTTGACTAATTTTATTTTACCCTCCTCAATGCAGCTATGTCAATAGTCTGCTGATTTTCTATTCTTAAACTATCCAAACAACCTCTTAACTGTCTTGTTTTTAGACATTTTGTCTTATTATTTTAATGAATTCCACACAAAAAAAGACATTTTGTCTGTAATTCTCCTTTGGAATATAAATTGAGATATCCCGGGCACGAGGCTTAGCCCGATTAATCAAAAGCAACACACAAAAGGAGAAAAAATTATGAACATAAATGATTTAACAATTAAATCGCAGGAAGCTCTGCAACAGGCTCAGCAGATTGCACAAGGTTTTGGTCAGCAGCAGATAGAAAATGAACACATTTTCAAAGGTATTCTTGAAGTTGACGAAAACGTTACGCCATTCATTTTGAAGAAACTCAACGTAAATGTCGATTTATTCAAAAAAATATTAGACAGCACTATTCAAAGCTTTCCAAAAGTTTCGGGTACAGCCGTAATGTTCTCGCGTGACGCGAATACAATGCTAAACGACGCGGGCAACATCGCCAAAAAGATGAACGATGAATACATTTCCATCGAGCATCTGATACTGGCTATTTTTAAATCTAAAAGCAAGGTTGCACAAATCCTGAAAGATCAGGGTGTAACCGAAAAAGGTTTACAGGCCGCCATTGATGAAATTCGTAAAGGGGAAAGAGTAACTTCAGCCTCTGCCGAAGAAACTTATAATTCACTGAGCAAATACGCCAAAAATCTGAATGAATTAGCCAAACAAGGTAAGCTTGACCCGGTAATCGGACGTGATGAAGAAATCCGTCGTGTATTGCAGATTCTGACACGCCGTACCAAAAACAACCCGATGCTCGTGGGTGAACCCGGTGTTGGTAAAACCGCAATTGCCGAAGGTTTGGCGCATCGTATCGTTGATGGAGATGTTCCGGATAACCTGAAAGACAAGGTGATTTACTCGTTGGATATGGGTTCACTTATTGCGGGTGCCAAATACAAAGGGGAATTTGAAGAGCGTTTAAAAGCCGTGGTAAAAGAAGTAACTTCTTCCGAAGGTGACATTGTACTCTTTATTGATGAAATCCACACTCTGGTTGGTGCTGGTGGTGGCGAAGGTGCAATGGATGCGGCAAACATACTGAAACCTGCTTTGGCTCGTGGTGAGCTGCGTGCAATAGGTGCAACGACATTAGACGAATATCAAAAGTACTTCGAAAAGGACAAAGCTTTAGAGCGTCGTTTTCAAAAGATCGTTATTGACGAACCGGATACCGAAAGTGCGATTTCGATACTTCGTGGTATCAAGGAAAAATATGAAACGCATCACAAGGTTCAGATAAAAGACGAAGCAATCATTGCCGCTGTCGAATTATCTCAGCGTTATATTACCAATCGTTTCCTTCCGGATAAGGCAATCGATTTAATTGACGAAGCCGCTTCCAAGCTGCGTATGGAAATCAATTCCAAACCCGAAGAACTCGACGTTCTCGACAGAAAGATAATGCAGTTGGAAATTGAGATTGAAGCCATCAAACGCGAGAATGATGAAAGCAAGATGAAAGTCCTGAGCATGGAATTGGCCAATCTCAAAGAAGAACGTAATGAAATATTCACCAAATGGAAATCGGAAAAAGATTTGGTAGATAACATCCAGGCGGTGAAACAACAGATTGAAGATTTCAAATACGAAGCTGAACGCGCGGAGCGTGATGGCGATTACGGTAAAGTAGCCGAAATACGTTACGGAAAAGTGAAAGAAGCTCAGGAGCGTTTAGATAAATTACAATCTGAACTTCAGGAAAACCAGGCAGGCACTTCACTGATAAAAGAAGTGGTTACCCGCGAAGATATTGCTGAAGTAGTTGCCAAATGGACTGGTGTTCCGGTAATGAAAATGCTTCAGGGTGAAAGAGAAAAACTGTTGCGATTGGAAGACGAATTACACAATCGTGTGATTGGTCAGGAAGAAGCCATCGAAGCGATAAGCGATGCTGTCCGCCGAAGTCGTGCTGGTTTACAGGATATGAAAAAACCTATTGGTTCTTTCCTATTTCTTGGAACAACGGGTGTTGGTAAAACCGAATTGGCAAAAGCTCTGGCTGAATATCTTTTTGATGATGAAAACGCCATGACGCGTATCGACATGAGTGAATACCAGGAAAGACACAGCGTAAGTCGCTTGGTTGGTGCGCCTCCGGGATATGTAGGTTATGACGAAGGTGGTCAGTTGACGGAAGCCGTTCGTAGAAAACCGTATTCGGTAATTCTTTTGGATGAGATTGAAAAAGCGCACCCTGACACATTCAACATTTTGTTGCAGGTTCTTGATGAAGGAAGGCTGACCGATAACAAAGGTCGTTTGGCCGATTTCAAGAACACGATAATCATCATGACTTCCAATATGGGAAGCAGCATCATACAGGATAAGTTCGATAATCTTAAAGGTGATATCGAAACCGCAATGGAAGCTGCAAAAACCGAAGTGCTTGGATTGCTGAAACAAACTGTACGTCCGGAGTTCATTAACCGTATCGACGAAATTGTAATGTTCACGCCATTATCTAATACCGATATCACAAAAATTGTCGGGTTGCAGTTAAAAAGCGTTATTAAAATGCTGGCGAAACAAAACATCACGCTGGATGCCACTCCCGAAGCCATCGAGTATTTGGCTCTAAAAGGATACGACCCACAGTTTGGTGCACGTCCGGTGAAAAGAGTCATCCAAAGAGAGGTGATGAACCAGCTTTCAAAAGAGATACTTGCCGGTAAAATAACTACCGACAGCATCATCCTTCTCGACAGCTTTGACGGTCAGTTGGTATTCAGGAACCAGAGCGAACTGGTAGCAAAATAAATTTAGGAACTAAGGTTGGTTGAGGTTGCCAAAGCCCTGATAGTGGAAACACTGTTGGGGCTTTGGTTTTTTGTAAGGAGCGCAACATTTTTATTTTCAGGACGTACTGTCCCGCTATCCGCTATATCTTTTTACCGTTTTGTCATACTGAGCCTGTCGAAGTACAAAACGGTAAAAAGGATGCCGCTACTATCGGGGCTAAATAGAACGTTTAGCTTTTTTTACGGTCTATTCTCTATTTTCTATTCTCTATTTTCTACTTTTGACTTATGCTTCAAAAAATCAAACATCATAAGGAACTTCTCAGTTATGCGTTAGCCATGGCATTGCTTATGTTGTTGCTGCGCTGGCTTGAATTTCGGTTTATGATATTGGAACATCAGTATGAAATCTACGTTGGGCTGATTGCCATTTTCTTTTTGTTATTCGGAATCTGGGTTGCCAATAAAATAACAAAGCCAAAAGAGAAGACTATCATTGTAGAAAAAGAAATCAGAGTTACTTCAAATGATGATTTTGTATTCAACGAATCAGAAATGCTTGAACGCAAAATAAGCAAACGCGAGCTCGAAGTACTAACCTTAATGGCACAGGGTCTAAGCAATAACGAAATTGCGCAAAAGTTATTTGTTTCACTCAACACTGTAAAAACACACAGCGCCAAATTGTTTGAAAAACTTGAAGTCAAACGACGGACACAAGCCATAGAAACTGCCAAGAAACTGCAGTTGCTACCTCCTACTTTAGGATGATAGTTGTAAAATCACCCTAAAGGATGAGGCTTATTCGGATGACATTCCAAACCTTTGCCACAGAATCTAAAACCTAAAACAATATGAAAAAAATTATCTTAACTTATGGTTTAATTGCCGGAGCAATCGTTACTGCTTTTATGGCATATGGCGTTTATGCATTTAACAAGAATCCGGACTTTGAAGGCGGTATGGTTCTGGGCTATACCGGAATGCTGGTTGCCTTTTCGTTTGTATTCATTGGCGTTAAAAAATATCGTGACGGACAGAATGATGGTTTCATTACCTTTGGAAAAGCATTTAAGATTGGTGCCCTGATTTCATTGATAGCTTCTACGGTTTACGTTGGAGTCTGGCTGCTGGAATACTATTGCCTCTATCCGGATTTCATGGATAAATATGCCGCCGGTATGCTCAAAAAAATGGATACTGCAACCATGACCGCTGCCGAAATAAAAGCTAAAACAGATGAAATTGCAATGTATAAAGAAGCTTATAAAAGCCCGATTATGGTAATTTTATGGACGTATCTTGAAATACTTCCTCTTGGGCTTATTGTAACGCTGATATCATCACTGATCTTAAAGAAAAGACAACCTGCAACAGCTTAATCATCAATTTTAACCTTATAGAAAATGAAACGAACCATAATAACCCTGACACTAATAGCCGCTTCATTCCTATTAGGTTTCACCACAAACGAAATACTATCTAATAAAAAAACGAATATGAAAAAAGTAACCGGCATTGGAGGCGTATTCTTCAAATGCAAAGACCCGAAAGCAGTTAACGAATGGTATAAAACACACCTTGGCTTTGACACCACACCTTATGGAACAAGCTTTGAATGGCGTGATGCCGAAGACACTAATAAAAAAGGGACAACGGTATGGAATCCGTTTAAGGAAGAAACAAAATATTTTGAGCCATCTACAAAGGATTTTATGATTAACTACCGAGTTGACAATCTGGAAGCGCTTGTAGAACAACTGAAAAAAGAAGGTGTAACCATTGTTGACAAAAT
>DBIH01000023.1 GCA_002296885.1 Flavobacterium sp. UBA807
ATTCTTTTGTCCTTGTTTAAAATTTCCTGCTCATGCTCAGATTTTAGTTCTAAAAACTTTTCTTTTGCCTGTAGTAATTTGTCTTTTTTAATGTTTTCAGCCTCGAGATTTGCATCTTTTAAGATAGATGCCGCTTCTTTTTTTGCATTTTTGACCATATTGGAAATGTTGCTTTTTTCAAGGAATTTTGCAATTCCAAAACCTCCGGCAATTCCCGCAATCAGTGCGATTATAATCAGTGTAGTTCCCATTTGTTTGTTTGTGTTTATATATAAAAAAAGCCCACATTAGGTGAATGCATAAACTCGAAAAGACAAGTTTTGAGCTAACTCACTGGTCAAGGATCCACGATAAAAGTGGCATGCTTTAGTAGCGACGACTGGCTCATTCTAATTTGTTAGTGTTGAGTTTACCAATTAAAAACTAATGTAGGCGGTATTGTAATCCTATGTGATAAGAACGTTATTTTTTTTCGAGATAATCAAATAATAAATCATTGATTTTTTTTAATCTTTCAAGATCTTTATTGTCCATGGTGCTTTCGACCTGCTTTTGTTCGACCTGCGAAGCAAACTGTAAGGCGCACATGGCCAATACATCCTGTTTATCGCGGACAGCATAGTTCTCTTCGAATTGCTTAATCATAGCATCAATTTTTTTGGAAGCGCTTCGCAGTCCTTCTTCCTGTGACATATCTACCGTTAACGGGTAAACCCTGTCTGCAATTGATAATTTTATTTTAAGCTTTTCATCCATGTTGTTTAGTCTGATAACTGTGCTATACAGTGATCTATCTCTCGGATTAATGAATTTATTTTAAGCTTTGTATCTCGTTTATTTTCTTCACCGCCTAATAATGAATTAGCCATTTTGAGTGATTCGCATTCTGATTTCAGACTTGCAATCTCATCAGATTGTTTTTGCATCACACTTGCAGCATTATTTAATTGCGCTTTCAATGAAACAGAATCTTGCTCTAAACTATTGATCTTAGTAAAAAGTTTTTCAATTCTATTTTCAAGAGAATCAATTATTTCTGCAACTTCACTCATGAAATACTTTATTCATTACTTACTTCACAAAGTTAGGATTCTATTTTGGTTGTACAATAGTTTTGATAATTATTTCTTTCTATACTACAGTTACATTTATAATAATTTGTTTTTTAAGAAGTTATAAAATACACATTTGTTGTAATTTTTAACTCTTGGTTTTCCTTACCTTAGCTCAAACAGTTTTTTATGCGTTTTTTTGGAATTCTTTTCTTGTTTTCAATGATATCTTTTGGACAAAACCAATACCCAAAAGATTATTTCCGTTCGCCGTTGGATATTCCTTTGCAGCTTTCAGGAAATTTCGGCGAATTAAGACCAAACCACATTCATTCCGGTTTCGATTGTAAAACAAATCAGATTGAAGGTTTAAATGTCTATGCTGCTGCCGACGGTTATGTTTCCCGAATAAAAATTTCTGAAGTTGGTTACGGAAAAGCAATTTACATTACGCATCCAAACGGATATACAACCGTTTACGGGCATTTGCAATCGGGTTATGGAGAAATAGATAAATTCATAAAAAGAAAGCAATACGAAGCTAAATCATACGAAATAGATATCAATCTTAATCCTACAGATTTAATAATCAAAAAAGGAGATATCATCGCAATCTCAGGAAACACAGGTGGTTCCGACGGACCGCATCTGCATTTTGAAATTCGGGATACGCAGTCAGAAAAAATCATCAATCCTATGTATTTTGGATTTGATACTGTTATTACTGATACAAAACGCCCAACGGTAAATAGTTTATGGGTTTATCCTTTGGATGAAAATTCTTCGGTCAATCAAACCAATAAACCTATTTTTTTGAGCCTGAATTCGCAGGATGACGGAAGCTATATCGCAGAAAAGGTTGAAGCTTCTGGAAAAATTGGATTCGGAATTACCACTATCGATTTTGATGATGTTTCCTGGAACGGTAACGGAGTTTTCAGAGTACAGAGTTTTTTGAATGGCAAACCTTCTTTTGGCTATCAATTTGATACTTTCGCGTTTGACGAAACCAGAAGAGTTAATTCGCTGATTGATTATGAACGTTATAAAAAATTGGGACAACGCGTTCAAAAATTGTTCTTCAAAAACTCCTATCCGTTAAGTTTGATAAAACCCGGAATTGATAACGGAATCATAAACGTAAATCCAAATACTTATCAAACCTATTATATTGAAATCTCAGATTTCAGCCAGAACATAACAAAGGTTTATGTCCCTATTCAATATTCTTCCTTGCCTGCTAAAATCATTGAACAGCCAAAGCAAACCAAATATTTAGTCAAAGCACAAAAGGATAATATTTTTGCTTCGGAAAATGTAACGGTTACCATTCCGGCAAATACTTTTGTTGATGATTTTTATATGGATTTTGAAGTCAAGAAAGGAACTTTGAAGCTTCACGAAGATCTTGTACCGGCATTTTCCAACATGACAATTACTTTTGAGGACTCGACTTTGACAGCCAAGAGCCGTGAAAAAATGTTTATTGGTTTAAAGGACGGAAATAAAATCTTCTATTACGATACTAAAAAAAATAAAAATGCGTTTACTATTTATACGAAGTATTTGGGTGAATATAAATTGATGAAAGACACCAATCCGCCAAAGGTGAAAATCGATAAAAAGATAGAAGGAAAGTGGATTAGTGATCAGAATGAAATAACATTTACCATTTCAGATGACATGTCGGGAATTAAAAGTTACAACGGTTATTTGAACGGAAAATGGATTTTACTGGAATACGAACCCAAAACCAAAAAGCTTGTTCATCATTTTGCCGATGGCATCGCCGATGAAGGGAAAAACGATTTAAAAGTAGTAGTTACCGATAATATTGGAAATTCTACTATCTTTGAGACGCAATTTTTTAGAAGTCAGAAACCTTAATTCTATAATTTGAAAACAAATAAATTACTTTTTACGTTCCTTTTTTTAACGTTAAGTATCATCGCTTTTGCGCAAAATCCAACCGCAAAAGTAGCCGGAATTGTACTTGATGAATATAACAAACCTGTTGAGAATGTTAATGTTAGCTATCAAACTAAGACCGTAAATACTGATGCCAATGGTTTTTACAGTATAACTATTCCTGCCAATCAAAATGTTGTTCTGGTTTTTACGCACACTGCACTTAAAAAAGTAACGGCTACTTTTAATTTGAAACCGAATGAAAATCATGAATTTCATCCAATACTGAGTGATAAGGCAGAACAATTGGGAGAAGTTGTAATAACAAACAGCAGAAAACGTGTTCAGGGAATTACATCAGTCGACCCTGAAACCATTCGTAAAAACCCAAGTGCTATGCCCGGAGTGGAAAGTGTTTTAAAAACATTTGCCGGAGTAAATGCTAACAATGAATTGAGTTCAGGATATAACGTACGTGGTGGAAATTATGACGAAAACCTGGTTTATGTGAATGAAATTGAAGTCTATCGTCCGTTCTTAATCCGTTCCGGACAACAGGAAGGATTGAGTTTTACCAATACCGATATGGTTCAGAATGTAGACTTTTCTGCTGGTGGATTTCAGGCAAAATATGGTGATAAATTGTCTTCAGTCTTAGATATAACATACAGAAAACCAACCAAATTCGGAATGGCCGCTGAAGCCAGTTTTCTTGGCGGAAGCTTGACTGGTGAAGGGATTTCAAAAAATAAAAAGTGGTCGGCCATTACAGGTGTTCGTTTTCGTGACAATTCACTTTTGGTAAACAGTCAGGAAACGCAAACCAATTACCATCCGACGTATCTGGATGTTCAAACCAATGTAAATTACAAGCTGAACAAGAAGTGGGAATTTAGTTTCCTTGGTAATGCTTCCCAAAATAAATACAACTATCAACCTTTGACACGTCAGACTAATTTTGGAACGATTGATGAGCCAATCGCACTTCAGGTTTTTTATGAAGGTCAGGAAAAAGATAAGTATCAAACACTTTTCGGAGCATTAAAGACTACTTTTACAGCCAATGAAAATAATAATTTTAGGCTGATCGGTTCTGTTTATCATACGCAGGAGCAGGAGTATTTCGATATTTTCGCCGCTTATTATTTAGGGGAAGTTGATACGAATATTGGTTCAGAAACTTTAGGGCAAGTAACTTATAATCGAGGTATCGGAACACAATTAAATCATGCCCGAAACGATTTGGATGCCTTAATTGTAAATGCAGAAATCAAAGGAACACATCAAATCAACAATAAAAAGCACCAAATTGACTGGGGATTCAAATACACCCGTGAAAACATCCGCGACAGGATTGTTGAGTGGGAAGTAATTGATTCAGCCGGGTTTTCAATAAACCCGCCCATTGTTACTTTGCCTCATAACGAGCAGCCTTACAATCCATACACAGGGCCGCTGGTTCCTTATCAAAATGTACGGGCAACTAATTTCATTGACATCAACCGATTATCAGGTTATGGCCAATGGAGTACTAAAACAACGCTTGGTAGCAGCCAGTTATGGATTAATGCCGGAACCCGTTTTCACAGCTGGATAGTTTCGGGAAGAGGAATTACCGGCGCAAAACAACAAACCGTTTTCAGTCCAAGAGCTCAATTGTCACTTAAACCGGATTGGGAAAAAGATATGTTGTTCCGATTAGCTGTTGGGTATTATCACCAACCACCGTTTTACCGTGAATTAAGAGATTCTCTCGGAACGGTCAGGCCCAATGTAAAAGCGCAGCAATCCATTCATTTTGTGCTGAGCAATGATTACAATTTCAAGATGAACAACCGACCGTTTAAGCTGGTCACGGAAGCTTATTACAAGACAATGACCGATGTCAATACCTATACACTTGAGAATGTCAGAATTCGATATCGAGCCAATAATGATGCAGTTGCATACGCCTATGGTTTGGATATGAGGTTGAATGGTGAGTTTGTTCCGGGAACGGAATCTTGGTTGAGTTTTGGTTATATGAAAACCGAAGAAAACCAGAATGACAGAGGTTATATTGCACGTCCAACAGACCAGCGATTGAAATTCGGTATTCTTTTCCAGGATTATATGCCTAATCTTCCAAATATGAAATTGTATCTGAATCTGGTTTACAATACAGGTTTGCCTGGTGGCTCGCCTTCTTATGCTGATGCTTATACGTATCAAAGCCGTTTGCGTGATTATCGTCGTGCCGATGTTGGGTTTTCTTATGTGCTGACCGAAAGGAACAATGAAAGACCCGAAGGGCATTGGCTTAAGAAATTCCAGGATCTGTCTATAGGTTTTGAAATTTTCAACATCTTCAACAACCAAAATGCTATTACTAATACTTGGGTTCGCGACGTGTATACCAAAAATCAGTACGGAATTCCAAACTATATGACCACTCGAGTTTTCAATCTTAAACTGACAGCAAAACTGTAGAAATAATTCACTATTTTTGAGTGTTTAATTTTATGAAAATGAAAAATTACCATTTCTACATAGCCATACTATTCGTTCTGTTTATTTCAAGCTGCAAAAAGGAAGAAGTTGAAAAGCCAAAAGTAACTTACGAAAACACTCCAAAAGTGAAGCAGGAAACAATAGCTGATACCAATCAGATTGAAGTTGCCGATTTACCTGTAAATATGGAAGGGACTAATTTTTTAATTCACCCTGTTGGGGTTACTACGGGAACCGGCAAAGAAAAATCATCTGATAATGAACAAAGCTTCACAGTATCTAATTATGGAGAATATCAGATTACGGGATATTTGAAAAACCTGAAATTTCAGGAAATTGGTAAAGACAGTATTTATGCCTTGACAGATAAACCCGTGCTTATTGAAACAGCAACCTATTTAAAAACCTTTGCCGACAAAACCAAACAGCAATTAATGCTTTATTCTTTGGCAGATATGGATACCAATAAGGACGGGAAATTAGATACTAATGATATTAAGTCACTTTATATCAGTACAATCTCGGGACAGAAATTCACCAAACTCTCTACAGATTTTCAGGAATTAATCGATTGGAAAATTATCGAATCGAAGAACATTCTTTTTTTCAGAACGATTGAAGATGCTGATAAAAACGGCTCACTTGAAAGACAAGACAGAATTCACTATTACTTTGTGAATCTAACGGATAAAGAATGGAAAGTAAGCTCTTATAAGCCCATTTAATTAAAATCTTTTTGGAAAACGCATTGAATATTGACCAACATAAAATCCGATCAATATCCAAATTACAATAAATCTGGATAAAATATTCTGTACTTTTTCTTCTCCAAAAGTTTCAAAGGCTAACAAAACAAAAACAGCGCATCCTAATATAAACAGCATTCCAAAGTATTCTCTTTTCATAAAATAGATTTTGTTATTCAAAAGACTGCATGGAAACCAATTTAGAATACGTTCCGTTTTTGGCCAAAAGTTCTTCGTGATTTCCCTGCTCCACAATTCTTCCTTTTTGCATCACCACAATGGTATCTGCTTTTTGAATGGTTGAAAGCCTATGTGCAATCACAATAGATGTTCTGTTCTGCATCATGTTTTCCAGAGCAATCTGAACCAGTCTTTCGCTTTCGGTATCCAAAGCTGAAGTCGCTTCATCCAAAATCATGATTGGCGGATTTTTCAAAACCGCACGTGCAATTGATAATCGCTGCTTTTGTCCGCCCGATAGTTTTCCTCCGGCATCACCAATATTGGTCTCAATTCCTTCTGGTAAATCTTTGACAAACTCATAAGCATTGGCAATCTGCAAAGCATTTATGATTTCGTCATCAGTTGCTTCAGGTTTTCCAATCAAAAGGTTGTTTTTTATAGTATCATTAAATAAAATCGAATCCTGCGTTACCAATCCCATCAAATTGCGAAGCGAATGCATATCCATGTCTTTGATGTCGACATTGTCAATGGTAATTTTACCTTCATTAACGTCATAAAAACGGGTCAGCAAATTAGCAATCGTACTTTT
>DBIH01000276.1 GCA_002296885.1 Flavobacterium sp. UBA807
GTTCGTTGAAGGTGCAAAAATAAGTAAAAGTTCTGATTTAAGAGTGATGATTACAGATTGCAGACTGTAGATTTTGAAAAACCTTCTATAATCATAAATCTTTAATCTTAAATCATCAATCAATAACCTCTCTTTCCAGAAAATAATTCACAATGGCTTCTTTCATCAAAACCGATTGCTCACCCGCTTTTAGCGGTGGCAACTCTTCTTTGATTTTATAATGCGGCCAGCCGTCTTTGTCCACAAAGTCAAACTCGTAATAGCCATAAGGCTCCAGCAAACGGCAGATGGCGATATGCATTAAGTTGACTTTTTCGTCTTTCTTGAAAGTGCGGTGCAACTTGCCCAATTCCTGCACTCCGATTAAATATATAATTGCGTCCAGGTCGAGTTCATCTCCTTCGGCAAACTGATTGGAAAGTAATTCTACAACTTTCTCCCAGCGGTTTTTTAATTGTTCGTCTCTTGACACTTTTTTGAATTATGAATTATGAGTTTTGAATTAGCTACGCTCAGTTCGCCTTTGGCTCGGGTATGATTTAATCCAAAAACAGATGGCAAAGATAGTTATTGAAAACCAATAAACCTGCCAACTGTGACTGCGACTGAAAACTAATTCTTGATTTCTTTAATTGCGCTGTCTTCAATCCAGCCTGTAGTTTCATCGGTGAGTTCGACTTTTTTCCAGTTGGCAATGCTTTCCAGAATATAAACTTTGGTTCCCTCGTGTAATACAGCCGCATCCTGACCACCCGATTTTGGTTCGCTTTTCAACGGAGCAATTTCAGCAAAAACAATCGCCGGTCTTTCATTATCGTTTCTGTTTTTTTCAGAAAATCCGGAAGCGGCACTTAGAAAAATCCCAATCAAACCCAAAAACATTCCGATAAAGAAAACGCGTTTTAAAAGGGTTTTCTGCGAAAAATAATATCCGATAAAAAATAATAGAAACAGGAACGCAAAACCAACTGCAATCCAAGCCCAGGTGTCGTAATGATACTTTGAAGTAAAATCGGCAAGCAGCTTATTGAAACCAACCTTAGGAATAATTTTAATGTCATCGATTGCCATTTTTCGCGCGAATTCTAGATTCGTTTTTATTTCATTATCATTTGGGTTCAGCAGTAATGCCTTTTCATAATTGTATATGGCTGGCGCAACTTTATGCAGTTTGTAATAACTGTTAGCCAAATTAAAATACAATTCAGCCGACTGTTTTCCCGAAGCCAGAACACTTTCATAACTTGAAATCGCAGCCTGGAAGTTTTCCTTTTCATAATATTTGTTTCCTTGATCAAAAGCGGTTTGCGCCCAAAAAATCTGGGAAACGAATAGCAATAAAATGAGTATCTTCTTCATCTTCTTTTTATTTTAATTGCTTTTCAAGTTCAGATATAATTTCCACTGCTTTGTCATAATCGTTCTGGATTGCGGAATCCGAAGATTGTGCATAACGCGCCAGCTCACAGTTTTCAGTCAGGTGAATGAATTCAGAAACGGTTTCCGCATTAGCTTTTCGCGAAAGCAGAATTTCGCTGATTTTTTCTTTGCTCATTTCCGAAGTTTCAATGTTCAGTTTGGCTTTAAGGAAATTGTGCATAGCCTTTTCAAGTGCGATATAAAACGGTTCTTTGTTTCCAAGATGTTTCTTTGCATCGCCAAGATATTTCTTCGCCAAAGCATTTGACTTCTTGATTTTGTTGCCAATGATATCATTATCTAAAGCTTCTTTTCTTCGTTTACCAACGATGAAAAACGGGATTGCCAAGAACGGTAAAATAACCAAAGAATAAAACATTCCCGAACCCAGGAAATCATCTTTCTTCATTGGCTTCAAAGAAGTTTTTTGTTTGATGTAGGCAAAAGATTTGGCAACTTCAAACTTCGCTTTTGCAACATCTTCAGGGTTTGTTTTCCCAGTGCTTGCAATACCCGGTCCGTCCAAAACATTAATTGTTATTGGTTTTGAAGTTATCGTTTTGTAACTTGAAGAACCCAGATCGAAATACGTAAAACTCAAAGGTTTGATTTGGTAATTACCTTTGTACTGAGGAATAATAGTGTATTTGTCTGAAATCCTTCCGGTCATTCCGGTTAATGGAGTTGTGACATTTTCGTCGTGAACAGGATCATACATTTCCAAAGCAGAAGGCACGACAGGTTTTGGCAACGTGAAAAGTTTTAGGTTTCCGTTTCCAACAACGCTGACATCTAAATCTAATGATTCACCGTTTTTCAGAATTGTTTTGGAAGGCTTTACCTGAAAATCAAAATGACCAACGGCACCTGAAAAATCTTCCGGTTTCCCTTTTTCAGGCAAAGCCTTTACAGTAATAACTTTGCTTCCGGCAGAAACTCGTTTGCTGTCTTCGGTCATTAAAGGCTGACCCCAAAAATTCCTTCTGTTTGTCGGAACCTGGCAATCGATATCAAGTGAAAGTGGTTCGATTTCGAGTTTTCCGGATTTCTGTGGATAAAGCACCGTTTTTCTCAAAACGACATAACGATAACGTTCGCCTTTAAACATACCGTCCTGAGCAACTAATTGTTTGATATCGATATTCTGGCTCCAGAAATCATTGTACTTTGGCTTGTTAAGCTCGCGCCAATTGGTAATTCCAATATTATAACTGAAATACAATTTGTAAACAACCGTAATTGGTTCGTTGAGATATGGATTTGTTTTTGAAATATCGGCAACCAAATACAAATTGTCATCAGCGCTAATTGCCGGCATTTCGTTTGGATCTTTCGGAATTTCAACCGCGTTGGTAACATTAATTTTAACAGGTGATGTTTTATAAATTTGCCCATTAATCTCAATTGATGCCTGTTTTAGCGTTAGCGAACCTTTTTGTGTTGGCAGTAAAATGTAGATATACGATTTGTTAAACGAGCTTCTTCCGTTAATCCATGATTGGCTGACCGACTGGCTTGGTCCACCAACAACCCTGAAACCACAGGCTTCAAAATTTGGCGCAACAAAATTATCGCCATCGGCATTCATTGTAAAATCAACACGAAGCCGTTCGTTTATTCCCAATGAATTCTTGCTCACTTTTGCCTCAAACTGAACTTGTGCAAAAACCGAAGCATTTATCAATAAAACCGTTAAAATTATTATCCTT
>DBIH01000250.1 GCA_002296885.1 Flavobacterium sp. UBA807
AGCAATAATTTGGACTACATCACCACTTTCCAAAGCTTCCAATTCGAGTTTCAGGAAATTCAGCACATTGCGTTTTGCTACTTCAAAAGCTAACAGGTTCCTTCCTTTTTTGATTTCACCTTCTTTATATACCAGTTTGAATTGATTCAGTACTTCAGCATCAATCTTAGTCAGGCAGTCTTTAATATCATCAATGGTCAAAAGCCTTCCGATAAATGGTTTATACAATTCTTCCAAAGCACCATGGATGATGGTTCCAAGAGTATTAACGGCAATGTTTTCTTCTACCTCATCGGTTTCAGAAATTCGCAATATCCTTTGGAAATAAAACTGTATAGGGTTCCTGATATAGGTTGTCAGCGATGATGGCGAAAAACCTTTTTCGGCAATTTCTTTTAGGCGTAGCATAACACTTTCCGTTTTTGGAACAATAACTGGCTTGTGAGCAATATTAGGCACATCGGGATTATAATACTGAAATGTCAGGTTATGATTGGGCTGCTTTTCAACTTCGAGCTGCGTGATGAAACGGCTCTTTTCACCCGAATCAAATCCCTGGCTATCCGAATTGTAAATCAGGTAAACATTTTTGGCACGTTGCAGTAAATGATAGAAATGATACGTATAAATAGCGTCTTTTTCTTTATAGGTTGGCAAGCCATATTGCCGTTTGACATCATACGGAATAAATGAGTTGGTGCTTTTACCCGACGGAAACTTGCCTTCGTTGACCGATGTGATAATCACCGTTTCAAAGTCGAGCACCCGGCTTTCGAGCACACCCATAATCTGCAATCCGTTTAATGGTTCGCCTTCAAAAGAAACTTCGGCAACATCAACAACCTGCTTGTAAATAGCCTGAAGCGTTTTAATATCGTCAATTGCTTTGTGTTCAGAGAAATAGGAAATCATTTTATTAATGACTTTGAAAATCGAATACACAAAAGCATTGGTTATTTTTTCTTCTTCACTTTCATAACTCAGATTGGCTTTTATTTTGAGTAAAATCTGTGAGAGATTCTCTAAAACTACAACTGAACCTGCATCCCATTTTTGAAATAACAATGAAAAAAGCTCATTGCTTTCCGAATGAAGTTCTTCCAGCTTTTTATGCGTAATAAACGAATAATTATTCCTGTTAATAGTGCTTACCAATTCATTCGCTTTCGCATAAGGTTCGATGAATGGATGTGTCAGGATATCCAGAACATCCTTATAATACATTACATAACCGGACGGATTTCTTGTCAGGGCATTGACATGTAGTTTGAAAAGCTTGCTGATTAATAATTGTGCAGGATTGTTTTTGCTTGAAAATCCCATGGTTATATTCAGAGCATCCACATTGGCAGGCAATGAATATAACATTGGCAGCAATAAGCTTTCTTCTCCGAGCACTAACGCCACATTTTGAAGATTGCCTTTGGCAGCATAATTTTCGATGATACTTCCCACGATTTTGGCCTGCCCTATATGTTTTGATGTTGCAATAACCTGAATGTTCTTTTCCTGCTTAAAATCGTTTACAATCCATTCGTAAGGATGCGTTTTATAATAAATCCATTCCGACTTGAACCTCCGTTGAAAGAGCCCTGCATCGTGAAAGGAATCATTTAACAGTGTTTCATCAATATCCCAATAAATTTTAGCGGTATCGAGTGCTAAAAGATGCTGAATGATTTTTTCTTCGGCCTGATTAAGTGCATTGAACCCTGCGAAAACATAATATTTGTCTTTGCTATTTTCTGAAAAATAATTCAGGTTTTCAACTGCTTCACGGTAAATCAATCCTTGATAACCTATGCCTTTATTAAGCAGATATTGATAAAGAGAATGATAATAATTGGGTAGCCTTTTCCAGAATAGCAGGTACTTTTCAATCAAGTCTGTTCTTTTGTCTATGTCAACCGACCAGTGTTCAATTTCCTTTATGTTTTCGAGATACTTTAAAATCGTGTCAGGATTTAGCAGATAACGGTCTATTTCGTTAAAATCCTGCAATAAGGTTTTTGCCCAGTTGGCGAAGCTGTCAAAGGATTCGGGATCTTCTTTTGTCAGCGAAAGATAGACTTCATAAAACTCAAACAGGAGTTCTACACTATCAATAGAGCGAATTCCGGCAACATCTTGGATGAATTCTTCTATGCTTATAATTTCAGGAGCAAAAACGTTGTTGGATACTAATGTTTTTAGTTCATTAAGCAAAAAGACTTTAGCTCTTTTGTTAGGTAAAACAATAGTCAATTCAGTTAGATTTTCTGAATGTGTCTTTAGAATTTCATGTGCTAAATGATTAAGAAATGTTGGTTCTGACATTTCATAAAAATAAAAAAACGCCCCGAATATCGGAGCGTTTTTCTTGAAATATTTTGGAGGAAATTATTTTACTAATTTCACTTCAACTCTTCTGTTGTTAGCTTTACCAGCTTTAGTTTTGTTAGTATCGATTGGTTTAGATTCACCGAAACCAACTGAAGATAATCTTGAAGAAGCAATACCATTTTCAATTAAATAGTTTTTAACTGCTGCTGCTCTGTCTTCAGATAATTTTTGGTTAGCTTTATCTGTACCATCGCTATCAGTGTGTCCTTCTAAAGAGAAGTTAGAGTTTGGATACTCTTTCAAGATAGCAACCATTGCTTGTAATACAGGGTAAGTTTGTTGTTTGAATGTAGCTTTAGCACTATCAAATAAGATAGTTTTAGCATAGTCATTCAATTTTTTAACAACTTCGTCAGATACTTCAGGACAACCATTGTTTGCTACAGTACCCGCAACATCTGGACATTTGTCATCTTTATCTAATACTTTATCTCCATCTCTGTCTGGCCAAGGACAACCTGCGTTTTCTTTTGGACCTTTAACATCTGGACATTTGTCAGCTTTATCAGTAACACCGTCACCGTCAGCATCTGGACATCCACCTAATGATTTCAAACCAGCAACATCCGGACAAGCATCATCTTTATCTGCAATTCCGTCACCGTCAGTATCAGGGCAACCATTGAATTCTGCTGTACCAGCAACATCTGGACAAGCGTCATCTTTATCAGCGATTCCGTCAGCATCAGTATCAGGACATCCTTTGAATTGTTTTAAACCAGCAACATCTGGACAAGCATCGTCTTTATCATAGATTCCGTCTCCGTCTGTATCTTTACCTCCAAATTTGAAAGTAAGACCTGCAAAATGTTGGAAGTGTGATGGCATATCTTCACGTACATCTTCGAAAGATTGTTTGTAAGTAGAACGAACAGAAAGACCTACCATTTCAGTAAACCAATAAGTTAATCCTAAACCTCCGTTTAAAGTACCTGCGTGTAATTCATCTCCAATCCAAGTGTAACCTCCACCAATGTGGATAGAAGGGTCAATTTTTTTAGATTTGATTAAACTCATTAAGCTGTAGTTGATAACCGCGTCAGCTGCATAGTAGTTTTTATCTCCAGGATTAACTACTGTGTATGGACCTTCACCAACTCTTGGCAATACATACCTAGAAATTTTGTTTACAGATCCAGTAACTCCAAAAGAGAAATTACTACCAACGTATTTAGATACGTTTAAATAAGACACAGATGGAAGGATGTTCCAGTTGTCTTTTGCATTAAAATACTGAGATAATTGATCCTCTAATTTAGAAGCAGCACTTACTCTGGTATCTACTGCATTAACCCCAAACGAAATCGCCCAAGGATTGTTACTGTCTTGTGCCTGTGAGCTGAGACCAGCTAACATTACCAAAGCAACGAATAATTTGTTAAGATGTTTCATACTTAATTTGATTAGATTATAAATGGTTATAATGAAGCAAAAGTAATACGTATTAATATAATATCAAAATGTTATTGTTAAAATGTGGTAATTATGCAACAAATGCTCAAAAAACTGGAAAAAAAGCCTCTTTTTAAATAACTTTTAGTGATTTTGCAACTTCTGTAAAAGCTGAAATTGCTTTGTCAAGATGTTCTTTAGTATGTGCTGCCGATAATTGAACCCTAATTCTGGCTTTGTCCTTTGGCACCACCGGAAAAAAGAACCCTATAACATAAATCCCTTTTTTCAATAATTCATCTGCCATAATTTGGGATAGTTTTGCATCATACAACATGACTGGAACTATAGCAGAGTCGCCATCAATGATATCCAAACCCGCTGCCTTCATTCCGGCTTTGAAATAATTAGTGTTCCATTCGAGTTTATCCCGAAGTACTGTATCTTTTTCCAACAATTCAAAAACCTTGATTGATGCCCCAACAATTGCAGGGGCCAATGAATTGGAAAACAAATAAGGTCTCGAGCGCTGACGCAGAATTTCAATTACCTCCTTTTTAGCAGTTGTATAACCGCCCATTGCGCCACCAAGTGCTTTTCCCAGTGTTCCGGTTATAATATCAACTCTTCCCATTACGCCTTTAGCTTCAAGTGTTCCTTTTCCTGTTGCGCCTATGAATCCGGCGGCATGGCACTCATCAACCATTACTAATGCGTCGTATTTATCTGCAAGGTCACAAATTTTGTCCAATGGCGCTACCAATCCGTCCATAGAGAAAACCCCATCAGTAACAATTAACTTAAAACGGTGTCCTGCTTCGACGGCTTTCTTCAATTGATTTTCCAGATCTTCCATATTGGAATTTTCATAACGGTAACGTGCCGCTTTGCACAAACGCACACCATCTATAATTGAGGCATGATTCAGACTATCTGAAATAATGCAGTCGTCTTCTCCT
Source organism: Flavobacterium sp. UBA807 (assembly GCA_002296885.1). GTDB lineage: Bacteria > Bacteroidota > Bacteroidia > Flavobacteriales > Flavobacteriaceae > Flavobacterium. Next base: position 4,734 of record DBIH01000250.1, read on the forward strand.
AATAATGGTTCGAAAACACCACCATTTGCATCAAAAGCCGCTGCATACAATATGGTGTCTTCGGTTCCGTAGAAATCGGCTATCTTTTTTTCCAATGTTTTATGGATATCCTGCGTTCCGCAGATGAAGCGTACAGACGACATTCCGAAACCATGCGAATCCAGAGTATCTTTTGCCGCCTGAATTACTTCAGGATGTGATGATAATCCGAGATAATTATTAGCACAAAAGTTTAAAACCGTTTTCCCGTTTACCGTGATTTCTGCTCCTTGTTGTGATGTGATGATGCGTTCTTTTTTAAAAATCCCATTTTGTTCAATGGTGTTCAGTTCGTTTTGCAGATGTTGCTGAATTTTTCCGTACATGATTAATGTTTGTTGTTAAGCTATTTTGAAGTTACAAATTTACCACTTCCAAAGTTTCACCAATATAAACCAATGCTTTTTTAGTGACCTTAAAACCCATTTTTTCAATGGCATTTTGATAATTTTCCAATTGCTGTGTATGTTTTGGCAGATGTAAACCGGTTTTATAATCCAATAAATAAATTTCATTTTGCTTTGTAAGCACCATTCTATCGGGCTTTACAATGCTTCCTTCTTTCTGGATAATTGTTTTTTCGTTTAAAACTTTATTCTGGTTTGAGAAAAACTCGTGCAAATCCCGGTGAAATACAATTTCCTGAATGGTTTTTAAAACAACACCCTTTTCACTTGAAACAATCAATCCGTTTTCGATGGCTTTAGTAAGTGCCAAATCGATATCATCTATGGTTTTAATGAATGACAGAATTTCGTGCAAAATGTTTCCGTATTCTATGGCTTTTTGCTGCTTTGTATTCCACATCAGGCTTTCGCGTTGTGCAATTTTGATACTTTTAGGATTCAGTATCGCTGAGAGCTGCGGAATGGTTTCTGTTTCGTCTCTGCTTTGTTTGGTTTCAGATAGTTTTTTGGCATCGCCAAATTCATATTCGAGCTTATTTTCATCAAACTGATTTCTTTCTTCTAAAAATTTGATGAAAAATGTTGCCATATTGTTAGGATACAGGTTTTTATCGTTTTTCTTCTGCATTCCCGAAATGATATGCAATTGCTCTTCAGCACGGGTCATTGCAACATAAAGTACATTGATATTGTCTAATAAATCTTCCTGGTTTTTTTGTTGGTAAATTAATTTAGCTTCTTCTCCAAAGTCTTCAACACTTTTGTTTTTAGAAACCAATGCTTTGGGTAGGCCAATAGTTTCTTTATCGGCCGAAATCCAGATTTTATCACCTTTATATTGCGAGTAGTTTTCTTCGGCAAACGGGAAAATCACGACTGGGAATTCCAATCCTTTTGATCCATGGATGGTCATTATCCTGACTGCATCTTTTCCTTCCGGTGACGGAATACTCAATTTATGTGAATTGTTATCCCAATAAATCAGGAAATCTGAAATCCCTGCCTGCTTTTTTAAATCCTGCTCAAGTACAACATCTAAAAAGAACTGAACATAAGCATTTCGTTTTTCAATAGGAATAATACTTGAAATGACAATTTCGACGGCTTCATACAATGACTTTTTCCTTGTGTTCTTAAACGAAAAACGAATATCAAAATCAGCTAACCATTCTTCAAAGCCGGTTTCATTTTTTTGCTGAATTCCAATAGCAATAAAATCATGAACCGTCAATTTATTCTGAAGATTAGATGCTATGTAATAAAGGAAATTTGCTTTTGACTGTAAATCGCTGTTGTTTTTCAGATAACGTAAAAAATCAATTATGCTCTGCACTTCGGATGATGCGCCAAGCATTAAACTTTCGGAAGATATAATCGGAATTCCGTTTTCAACTAAATGATTTGCAACGATCACTCCCTGCTTATTTCCGCGGGTCAGAATCACAATGTCTTTGTTGCTGAAACCATTTTTTCTGACATTCGAAATCGTTTTTAAAGTAGCCTCGAGATATAATTCTTCTTTTAGCCGATTTTCTTCATCGCTATACTCGGTTTTTTCAATTTTTGGTACAAAAGAAATATTTACATAACCGCCTTTTTTATTATTTGTTTCCTGATAGCTATGATTTTTGTATAAATCCTTGTAATCCTTATTGTCGAACTCATCAGAAATAAATTCAAAAAATTTATTGTTAAAATCAATCACTTCCGAATAACTTCTGTAATTGGTTTTTAAAGAAAAGAGTTCCTTTTCAGGATTGTTAAACGGGTTTTTATCTTTCCCTAACGCTATAAATTGTTCTGCCTTCCCACCCCGCCAGCGATAAATAGATTGTTTTGGATCGCCAACAATCATTAGTGAACCCCGTTCTCCGTTCAAGTCTTCACTTGAAGTTACATTATCAATCAACGGAATCAGGTTGTTCCATTGCATTTCAGATGTGTCCTGAAATTCATCAATGAAAAAATGACGGTATTTTTCGCCCAGCCGCTCATATATAAAAGGTGCCGGTTGATTCTGAATCTGTTCATTAATCAGTTTATTAAATTCTGTTATAGAAAGTATTCCCTGTTCTTTCTGTATAATTGACAATTTATTATTCAGCGTATTCAGAAGCGAAAGTGGCGTGATGTTTTTCAGAAAGGCTTCGTAGAAATTCTTTTTTTCGAATTTTTGGTAAATTAAAGCAAGGATTTCAAGTAAATTAGGAATGATGTTTTCAATGATTGCTCTGTCAGGTGCGCTGTTGTTAATTTGAATATCTTCAAAAACATAAAACATTTTATTTTTCGGATTGAAATTTTTGTTTTTGATGCTGCTCAAATGATTCGGAAATGTTTGCCTTGAAAATGAGGCAAGGTCAATTCCTTTATTTTCAATCAAAGTCAAAGCTTCTGTCGCCAATTCTACAGTTTCTGATTCCAATTGATTACAAAGCTCAATGAGTTTATTTTTGATAACAATAAAATCTTCTATTTTCTTTTTATCGATATGAGCTATTTCCTCGCGATTGTTTTCATTTAAAATCAACTTTCCCGTTTCCATGATTTCCCGTGAGACATCCCAACTTTTATCATCATCTGTTTTTTCCATAGTGAAATCGACCAGCAATTTGGTAAGTTCTTCATCATTACCTGCTTCTGCGATGATTGCATCAACTGCTTCGGTCAATAAACTTTCTGTATCAAGAGAAACTTCAAATGTTATGGGCAAATTCAGATCATGTGCAAAAGCGCGAATGACTTTGTAGGTGAATTTATCAATGGTGGAAATATCAAAAGCAGCATAATTATGAATTAAATTCTTGATGATGCCTTTGGCTTTTTCGGTGATGGCTGACAAACTGAGACCAGTTTCAATCTGAATGTCCTGCATTAATTCCAAAGCCTTTTCGGATGGAACTTCTTTGCTGAACTCAGAAAGATTTTCCAAAACACGGCTTTTCATTTCATGCACCGCCTTATTGGTAAATGTAATGGCAAGAATATTTCGGTAAGCATCCGGTTTTTTAGACAACAGGATTATTTTCAGGTATTCCTTTACCAATGTATAGGTCTTCCCTGAACCTGCCGATGCGTCGTATATTGAGAATGCCGGTTTTTGCATTATTTTTTATTGATTAAATAAACAAAATTCAGCTTGCTAATTTCACCATAGTATTCCACTTCATATTCATCAACTTTTACTGCGCCTATTTTATTGATGGCTTTTTGCGAACGGTAATTAAATGCGCCGATATGAAAATAGACTTTATCTACAAATTGAAAAGCATAATCAAGCATGAGTTTTTTCAAAGCTTTATTATAGCCATTCCCCCAGAATTTTGTACCGATGAAGGTATAGCCAATCAAAACAGAGCCATCTTTTTTATTATAGTCATAATATCGGCTGCACCCAACTACTTCATCAGTATTTGAATCAAGAATTATAAAAGCTCCTTTGGATTCGATTGCTCCTTTAAAGTAATTGGTAAAGTCTTCAAGCTTGTATCGATTCGGATTTGGATGCTGTTCCCAGATTTTAGAATCAGATGCCACTTGAAACAATCGGTCAAAATCTGATTCCTGAAGCGGATCCAATTTAATTAAATCATCATGAAGAAATGTTGGCTGTAAATTGAATGGCATTGCCTATACTTTGATATTAAATATTTATTAAGGTTTTTACTTTTACGAAGTTAAATGATTAAATTTGAATTCGATTATTTTATTAACTTTTAAACACACAATATTATGCCTTTTGAATTGCCACAATTACCTTATGCATACGATGCATTAGAACCACATATTGATGCCAGAACAATGGAAATTCATTATTCAAAACATCACAATGCTTATACAACTAATCTAAATGCCGCCGTTACCGGAACAGATTTAGAAGGAAAAACAATTGAAAATATTCTGATCAACCTTGATATGAAAAACGCTGCAGTGAGAAATAACGGTGGTGGATTTTACAATCACAATTTATTCTGGAGAGTTATGTCGCCAACAGGTGGTGGAAAACCAAGCGGAGATTTAGCAAATGCTATTGATGCTGCTTTTGGTTCGTTTGATGAATTTAAAGCCCGTTTTTCTAAAGCCGGTGCTACTCAGTTTGGTTCGGGTTGGGCATGGCTTTGTGTAAAGGATGGAAAGCTTGATATTTGCGGAACACCAAATCAGGATAATCCATTAATGCCTGGCGTAGGTTGTGGCGGAACTCCAATTCTTGGAATGGATGTTTGGGAACACGCTTACTATCTAAATTATCAAAACCGTCGCCCCGATTATATTGAAGCTTTCTTTAATGTAATCAACTGGACAGAAGTTGCGAGGTTATACGCAATAGAAAAATAACATTTGATATTAAGAGGAGGGCTGCCAGTGGCAGTCAGGTAATAAGTTTAGTTGTCGATAAAGAGAATATTGCAAACTAAATCTTGTTAAGATTAAGGAACCGATTGTGAGAACAGTCGGTTTTTTTTATTTGCTGTATGTATAAAAAATAAACAGGCGGAATCTCTTCCACCTGTTTGCCCCAAATCTACCATAAACTTAACCTACTAAATACTATGGTAAGACAAAACTATTGATAAAGTGTTAAAAAACAAGGTTTTTTGTTAAAAATATATGCGGATGATAGGCAAATGCGAGTGGATAACCCTATTTCTTAGTGATTTTCAGTCAATTATATAAAATAAAAAAGGTGAACTTACGTTCACCCTTTTTGCCCCAAATCTACCATAAACTTAACCTACTAATGCTATGGTCTTACAAATGTAAAGGGTAAGGGATGCTGTAAACAAATAATTTAGATGAACTACCACAATAATCGTTGAAAGACAAAATTTGTTAAAATTTTTAGTACGCTCTTGCATTTTTTCCCTCGCAGAAATTGATAAATGCCTTATTTGCAACACGATTTCCTCCCGGAGTTGGATAGTCTCCTGTGAAATACCAATCTCCTAAATTTTTTGGACAGGCTTGATGCAAATTATCTACGGTTTGGAAAATGATTTTTACTTCAGCATTAATATCTTCAGATGTTAATAGTTGAGCTATTTTATCTGAAATTTCCTGATCAGTAAAGGGTTTATAAATTTCTGTTACATAATTCACAACATCATCATCCTTATAATTTTCTTGAGCTTTACATTTGGCATAAACCTCATCAACAATGTTATATAAATTGCGCTCTTTCAACAACTCCAATGTTGCCTGGAATGCAATCAATCCTTCCAGCCTTGCCATGTCAATACCATAACAGTCAGGATAACGGATTTGTGGTGCTGATGAAACAACAATAATTCGTTTTGGACGTAGTCGATCCATCATTTTTAAGATAGACATTTTTAAGGTGGTCCCGCGCACTATACTATCGTCAATGATTACCAAATTATCCTCGGTTTTTATGACTCCATAGGTCACGTCGTATACATGCGCAACCAAATCATCACGACTACTATCTTCAGTAATAAATGTTCTTAATTTGGCATCTTTTATAGCAATTTTTTCTGTTCTGATTTTTACCGAAAGGATCTCTTCTAATTTTTCTTTGGTCAACGTTTTTCGGTTATCCAAAATAAATTGATTCTTTCTGTGATTCAAAAAATCATTTGCCGCTTCAACCATTCCGTAAAAAGAAGTTTCAGCTGTATTGGGAATGTAGGAGAAAACCGTGTCGTCGGTATCATTATCAATTGCCTCCAAAACTGCCGGAAGGATTAATCTTCCCAATTCTTTTCGCTCCTGATAAATTTCAGCATCACTTCCACGCGAAAAATAAATCCGCTCAAAGGAACAGGCTTTTTTCACAGTTGGTGTAATGATTTCTGCTTCTGTAATTATACCGTTTTTCTTTATGATTAACGCATTCCCCGGAGTCAGTTCTTTTACATCCTCAAAAGCAATATTAAAAACGGTTTGTATTACTGGTCTCTCAGAAGCAACTACAGCTACTTCGTCATCTTCGTAAAAATATGCAGGTCTTATTCCGGCAGGATCTCGAAAAACAAATGCATCGCCGTGACCTAACAAGCCCGCCATGGCATAACCACCATCCCAGCCTCGGGAGGCTTTTTTCAGGATTCTAACCAAATCTAATTTTTCAGCGATAACCGGAGATGCTTCTCTTTTTGATAAACCATTGTTTTTACATTCCTGATATAAATCAGTAACTGCATCATCAAGGAAATGTCCTATTTTTTCCATTACGGTAACCGTATCTGCCATTTCTTTGGGATGTTGTCCCAATTCTACCAAACTATTAAAAAGTTCTTTAACATTGGTCATATTAAAGTTCCCCGCCAGAATCAAATTACGATGCATCCAGTTGTTTTGTCGTAAAAATGGGTGAACACTTTCAAGGCTGTTTTTGCCAAATGTTCCATAACGGACATGCCCTAAGAACAATTCGCCTACATAAGGAAGATTTTCTTTTTGCCAGACCACATCATCTTTGCGTTCAGGATGATGTTCCATTTCTTCATTAATGCGTTCATTTATCTGGGCAAAAATATCCTGAATAGGCTGCGCTTTGTTAGACCGAACCCTGCTGATATATCTTTCTCCAGGGGCAACATCAAATTTAATAGAAGCAAAACCGGCACCGTCCTGTCCTCGATTGTGCTGCTTCTCCATCAAGAGATACATTTTTTGAATGCCGTAAAAAGCTGAACCGTATTTCTTTTTGTAAAATTCCAGCGGTTTTTTTAATCGTAAAAGTGCAATTCCACATTCGTGTTTTATTGCGTCGCTCATTGTGGTTGTTGTTTTAGTAGTTGCATAAAATAAAAATGCCCCGAAAACTCGAGGCATAAATTTATGATAATTCTATTTCAAATTGTGTTAACGCTTTGAATTGTTTTAGACGTTGATTCACTTCGTCTTTGTTTAATTCAAGCATTCTTTCTGTTCCGAATTTCTCAACACAGAACGAAGCCAAATTCGAACCTTGTATAATTGCTGTTTTCATTGTTTCAAATGAAATATCGCCTTGCTGTGTAATGAATCCTGCAAATCCGCCAGCGAAAGTATCCCCTGCACCTGTTGGATCAAATACATCCGCTAAAGGCAATGCAGGAGCAAAGAAAATTTCTTTCCCATGGAAAATCAAAGCGCCATGTTCTCCTTTTTTAATCACTACATATTTTGGTCCCATGGTATGGATTTTAGCCGCAGCTTTTACCAGAGAGTATTCTCCTGATAGCTGACGTGCTTCTTCATCGTTGATTGTAATAACGTCAACCCGTTTGATAACATCCAATAATTCTGGTAACGCACAATCCATCCAGAAATTCATCGTGTCCAAAACAACTAATTTTGGTTTTTTTGACATTTGATTCAAAACTCCTGTTTGTACAATTGGGTGTAAGTTCCCTAACATTACAACATCTGCATCCTTAAAGTTTTCAGGAACAATCGGATTGAAATCGGCCAGCACATTTAATTCAGTAGCCAAAGTATCTCTCGAGTTCATATCGTTGTGGTAGCGTCCGCTCCAAAAGAAAGTCTTTCCGCCTTTCACCACTTCAAGCCCTGAAATATCAATGTTTCTTGAAGTCAATAAATCTAAATATTCCTGAGGAAAATCATCACCAACAACCGAAACGATTGCTGATTTCAAATTAAAATGTGAAGCCGAAAGCCCAATAAATGTTCCTGCACCACCTAAAATTTTATCTGTTTTCCCGAAAGGCGTTTCGATAGCATCAAAAGCAACCGTTCCTACTATTAAAAGTTTGTTCATGTCTGTTTTTCAAATTAAAGGCGCAAAGATAAGTTTTAGTTGCAAAGTATCAAAGTTACAAAGCTTCAAAGTTTTATCATTATAACAACTTCGCATCTTCTTGTTCGTAAAACGCATCTATTGAAAGATTAGGCAAACCCGATGCCATTACTGCAAGTTCATCACAGCGTTCGTTTTGCGGATTATTGTTATGCCCTTTTATCCATTTGAAATCAACCTGATGCTGACGATAAATCTTTAGGAAACGCATCCATAAGTCCGGATTCTTTTTGTCTTTAAATCCTTTTTTCTCCCAACCGAAAACCCATTTTTTTTCCACAGCATCTACCACATACTTCGAATCGGAAATGATCAGGACTTTCATGTTTGGTTTTGTGATTTTTTCCAAACCAACAATTACAGCAAGCAATTCCATTCGGTTGTTGGTTGTTAGTCTGAAACCCTCGTAAAATTCTTTTTTATAGGTCGTCCCAACCAGTTCCATAACAATGCCATATCCGCCGTTTCCGGGATTTCCTTTGGCAGCGCCGTCAGTATATATGTGAACTTGATGCGACATTAGACTACTTAGATTTTATTAGACATTTAGATTACTTAGGTTTTATTAGACATTTTAGACTTCGTTTTCTGAGAAGTCTAAGTTAGTCTAATGATCTAACAATCTCTCAATTATTTCCGGAAAATGCTTGTGCTCTAATTCGTTAATTTTTGCAGCGATTTCATCTGCGGAAGCGCAATCTTCAATATTTACCTTTTCCTGAAAGATAAATTCGCCTTCATCATAATTTTCATTGACATAATGAATCGTAATTCCTGTTTCTTTTTCCTTGTTTCCCAAAATAGCATTGTGAACATTCATCCCGTACATTCCTTTTCCTCCATATTTTGGCAATAGTGCCGGATGTATATTAATAATTTTATTGGGATAAATTGCAACAATTTGTTCCGGCATTTTCCAAAGAAAACCTGCCAGCACAATTAAATCCGGTTTGAGTTCAGCGATTTTATCCAAAACAAAACCTTTAGAAAGCTCTTCATTGTTGAAAATGAATGTTGGAACGTCGTACTTTTTTGCTTTCTCCAAAACTTTGGCATGTGGATTGTTAGTGAAGACGCCAACTACGAAAATATCATGGTGATTTTTGAAGTATTGAATAATGTTTTCCACGTTGGATCCGGTGCCCGAAGCAAAAAGCAAAATCTTTTTCATCGCAAATAAAATTACAGCACAAAAAAAAGAATAAATACCCGAATTAAAACCATGACAATACAAGATTTTGAAATAAATTTTTTATTTTCGTAAACACATTTACTAACAAAAAGGTTGTTTTAAAATAAAGTTTTTTATTTTTGCCAACAATTTAAAATTAAAAATTAGAAATTATGTCAGACATTGCATCAAGAGTTAAAGCGATTATCGTAGACAAATTAGGCGTTGATGAAAACGAAGTTGTAACAGAAGCAAGCTTCACAAATGATTTAGGAGCTGATTCATTAGACACAGTTGAGTTGATCATGGAATTCGAAAAAGAATTTGATATTCAAATTCCAGACGACCAAGCTGAAAACATTGCTACTGTAGGTCAAGCTATTTCTTACATCGAAGAAGCAAAAAAATAATAATTACTAATCCGTGAAACTTGTACTGGTTTCACGGATTTTTATTATTTTTACTAAAAAGTAAAAACTGATTGACTTTCAATCTAAAAATATTGAAATACCCATGTCTCTTTAATTACTATATTTGAAGAAAACATGGGTATTATTTGTTTAAATACAATCGTAAAAAATAAATTATGGCGTTAAAGCGAGTAGTGGTAACAGGTTTAGGAGCATTGACTCCTATCGGAAATTCCATCGAAGAATATTGGAATGGTTTAGTGAACGGCAAAAGTGGTGCTGCTCCAATAACTTACTACGACACTGAAAAGCATAAAACTAAATTTGCCTGCGAAGTAAAAAACTTCAATATCGAAGATTATATTGATCGCAAAGAGGCAAGAAGAATGGACAAATTTGCACAATATGCAATTGCTGCAAGCGAAGAAGCCATCAAAGATGCAGGCATTAATGATACTAATGTAAACAAACAAAGAGTTGGTGTGATCTGGGGTGCCGGAATTGGTGGATTGGAAACTTTCCAGGAAGAAGTAATCAGCTATGCAAACGGTGATGGAACTCCACGTTTCAATCCTTTCTTTATCCCTAAGATGATTGCTGATATTGCTCCTGCCCACATTTCAATGCGGAACGGATTCATGGGGCCAAATTATACAACTGTTTCTGCCTGTGCTTCATCTGCAAATGCCTTGATTGATGCTTTTAACTATATCCGTCTGGGAATGTGTGACGTGATCATTTCAGGTGGTTCGGAAGCGGCTGTCACTATTGCAGGTATGGGCGGATTCAACTCTATGCAGGCATTATCAACAAGAAATGAAAGTCCCGAAACTGCTTCAAGACCCTTTGATGCAACCCGTGACGGATTCGTTCTTGGAGAAGGTGCCGGAGCTTTGGTTTTGGAAGAATACGAACATGCAAAAGCACGTGGTGCTAAAATATACTGTGAAATCGGTGGTGGCGGAATGTCATCAGATGCCTATCACTTAACGGCTCCACATCCGGAAGGAATTGGTGTAATTGCCGTGATGGAAAATACTTTGCGTGATGCAGGAATGAAGCCAACCGATGTTGACCACATCAACACTCACGGGACTTCAACTCCACTTGGTGATGTAGCCGAATTAAAAGCAATCAGTGCGGTTTTTGGTGACCATGCGAAGACTTTGAACATCAATTCAACCAAATCGATGACCGGACATTTGCTTGGTGCTGCCGGTGCTATTGAAGCTATTGCATCAATATTAGCTATGAAACACGGAATTGTTCCTCCAACAATCAACCATACTGTTGTTGACGAAAACATTGACCCAAGTTTGAACTTGACTTTAAACAAAGCTCAAAAAAGAGAAATCAATGTGGCGATGAGCAATACTTTTGGTTTTGGCGGTCACAATGCTTGTGTTTTATTCAAAAAAGTAGCAGATTAACCTTAGAATGAAAATCTTTAAAAATATATTTAAAAATTCCCGTTCAAATCAGGACGGGAATTTTTTTGGAGAAATTCAAAATATAATCGGCTTCAAACCACAAACACTTTTTTTTTACGAAAAAGCGTTTACACACCGCTCCACAAATAAAACCGATTCAAAAGGCAATCCCATAAATTATGAACGTTTGGAATTTCTTGGTGATGCTATGCTAAGTGCTGTAATTGCTGCACATTTATATAATGAAGTCCCAACTGGTGATGAAGGTTATTTAACCAAAATGCGATCAAAAATCGTAAGCCGAGAACACTTAAATGAACTCGGAAGGGATTTGGATTTAATAAAATTTGTTGACAGCAAAGTCCCAACACAGCACTTTGGAGAAAACATCCACGGTAATATTTTTGAAGCTTTGGTCGGTGCCATTTTCCTTGACAAAGGCTATGATTTTTGTGAAAAGTTCATTCAAAAAAGCGTCATCATTCCTTATGTTGATATTGCGAAGTTGGAGGGAAAAGTAATAAGCTACAAAAGTTTACTGATTGAATGGTGTCAAAAAGAGAAAAAAAATTTCAACTATGATGTTTTTGATGACAATGGAAATGACGGACAAAAATATTTTGGTGTCAAGTTAAGCATCGATGGGAAAGTAATTGCCAAGGCAAGAGCAACATCAAAAAAGAAAGCAGAGGAAAAAGCATCGCAACGCGCTTACTTTGCATTTCAGGAGAAAATCGACAATAAATAATTCCGATTTCTCAAAACTATAACGTTTTCGTTCATAAAATAACGTTAAGCTAAAGAGGGCATTGTAAAAGTCTGTAACAGATAAACTATATTTACAACTAATTTTGCAATATTATGGCTGTTCACAAATTGCATGTTGATGAGTATGACGAGATAGATTATCAATTAATTGCTATACACACTTCGCTTGAAGATTATCTGTTGGCCTATTGCATCAATCAAAAACTTCCCGTTGTCCTCAAAAAAAGTGATTGTGATATCCAAATTAGAAGCAAAGAAGGCGAAACGCAGTTTACGCGTTTTATTTTTGAAGATGAAATTGCTGATGTTGCATGGAATTTAATTCAGAATAAAAATGATGTTTTGCTTTCCACACAAGGAGAAGGTGACGGATTGTTTGCCGAAAGTAAATTTTCAACAAACATCTATCTAATCCCGGAGTTTAAAAAAGTAGATTATTTTTTAAAAATCGAAAACGGGAACAAAGGTGTAGATGTTGCTAAGATAACAAAAGAGCTAAAAAAAATTGACCGCATAAGCACCATTTATGCTGTTGATGTAGAAAATATTAAGTCAAAAAATAATTTAATTTTTTAATTAAAATGCCAACAAGAAAAAAGACTAAAATTGTAGCCACACTTGGGCCTGCATGTAGTTCGAAAGAAGTGATAAAGAAAATGATTGATGCCGGAGTGAATGTATTTCGTATTAATTTTTCCCACGCAGATTACGCTGACGTAAAAGAAAGAATAGATATCATCCGAAGCCTGAATGATGAGTTTGGATACAATACCGCAATTTTAGCCGATTTACAAGGTCCCAAACTTCGGGTTGGAGTGATGAAAGAAGATGTTGTTGTAAATCCTGGCGATATTATCACCTTTCAAACTGCAGAAGATGTTCCCGGAACAAAGGAACGTGTTTACATGAATTATATTGAGTTCCCAAAAGATGTAAATCCCGGTGAGCGAATCCTTTTAGACGATGGGAAATTAATCTTCGAAGCTATCGAAACTAACGGTTCTACCGAAGTTGTGTGTAAAGTGATTCAAGGCGGTCCGTTAAAATCTAAAAAAGGAGTAAATCTTCCTCAGACAAAAGTTTCGCTTCCGGCTCTGACTAAAAAAGATATCAAAGATGCGCTTTTTGCCATAAGCGAACATGTCGACTGGATTGCGCTTTCGTTTGTGAGGACTCCTAAGGATTTGGAAGAATTACAGGATTTGATTGCTAAAAATTCCGACCATAAAATTCCGATTGTTGCTAAGATTGAAAAGCCTGAGGCTGTAGAAAACATCGATAAAATCGTTGCTTTCTGTGATGGTTTAATGGTTGCCCGTGGTGATTTGGGAGTTGAAATTCCGGCGCACGAAGTTCCGTTAATTCAGAAAAAATTAATTAACAGAGCTAAAACAGCCCGAATTCCGGTAATTGTAGCAACACAAATGATGGAAACAATGATTACCAGTTTAACACCAACCCGTGCTGAAGTGAATGATGTAGCGAATTCGGTTATGGATGGTGCCGATGCGGTAATGCTTTCGGGAGAAACATCTGTTGGGAATTACCCTGTGGAAGTTATCGAGAAGATGACACAGATTATTGAAGCGGTTGAAGATTCTCCATTAATCACGGTTCCGCAAAACCCGCCTCATGTGAGAACAAAACGTTTTATCACTAAATCCATTTGTTACCACGCGGCAATTATGGCGAATGAAATTAAGGCGAAAGCCATTTCAACATTAACCAATAGTGGTTACACAGCGTTTCAAATTTCGGCTTGGCGGCCACAGGCTCATGTTTTGGTATATACTTCAAACAAAAGGATCTTGACACAGTTGAGTTTACTTTGGGGCGTGAACGCTTTCTTTTATGATAAGTTTGTGAGCACCGACGATACGGTTGGCGATGTGAATGAAATCGCCAAAGAAAAAGGATACGTAAAAAAAGGCGATATGCTCATTAACCTTGCCGCAATGCCCGTAGCCGACAAAGGAATGGTGAATACCTTGCGTGTATCTGAAATAGAATAATTTAATTTAGTTCCATATTAAAAAAAACATATCTTTAACAAAATTTAAATCTTAGACTTTATGGAAAATCAAAACATTTTAGTTGCCGATGCTTCGGATATAGAAAAAGCAGGTTTTTATAAAAAAACCTACAAACACTTAGCTTTAGCGGTTTTGGCTTTTATTCTTGTAGAAACTATTTTAATAAAAACAGTTCCTGTAGAAGTAATTGTTTGGATGTTCAGTGGCCGATTCATTTGGTTGTTTATCATCGGATTATTTTGGCTGGGGTCGATATTAGCGAATAATATGGCGTTTCATCCATCGAGAGACAAACAATATTTAGGTTTAGGTTTGTATGTAATCCTTGAGGCAATAATCTTTTTACCGATGATATACATAGCTGCCGGTTATGCCGGTAGCCCGGATATTTTAATGCAGGCTGCTTTAACCACATTCTTCATGTTTGCCGGTTTAACTGCAGTAGTATTTTTTACAAATACCGATTTCTCATTCTTAAGAACCATTCTTATTGTTGGTGGTGTCCTTTCCTTAGGAATCATAGTTGTAGGAGCTATTTTTGGATTCAACCTTGGATTATGGTTTTCTGCGGGTATGGCGGTATTGGCATCTGCAAGTATTTTGTATCAAACTGATCAGATTAAAACGAAATACGGAACGGAGCAATATGTTGGTGCTTCATTGCAATTATTTGCTTCTGTAATGTTGTTGTTCTGGTATATCCTGAGAATCTTTATGAGCAGAAGAAACTAATCGTAACAGATAATAAAAAAGACCAGTCTCGTTAGAAAACCAGACTGGTCTTTTTTTATTCCTAAAAATCAAACCTTAACTGAACTACAATAGTTTTTTTGATTTCCGTATTTAAATTGTTTAAGGAAATACCCAATAACCGAACCGATTCTTTCATGCGTTCTTGGTATAAAAGCTCTTTTGCGGTTTCCAGAATCAATCCTTTGTCGGAAATGAAATATGGCAAGGTCTTACTTCGGGTTTGTGTCGTAAAATCGCTGTATTTGATTTTTAAGGTAACGGTTTTTCCTGAAATGTTATGTTTCCTTAATCGGTTTTCCAATTCGGATGCAATGCGTTCCAACTTTTCAATCATAAAAATCTCCGAAGTCAGGTTTTCGTTAAAGGTATGTTCGGCAGCGACTGATTTTGTAGTTCGGTTAGGCTTTACCTGACTATTGTGAATGCCGCGGACAATGTTATAAAAATAAAGCCCGCTTTTATGAAAATTCTCTTCGAGGAATTCGGCAGATTTTGATTTTAAATCCTTTCCAGTAAAAATCCCAAGGTGGTACATTCTGTCGGCGGTGACTTTCCCGATTCCGTAGAATTTTTTGATGTCAAGGTTTTCCAAAAATGCTTCAACTTCTTCAGGATTTACAGTTTTCTGCCCGTTGGGTTTATTGTAATCGCTGGCGACTTTTGCCACAAATTTATTGACTGAGATTCCAGCTGAAGCAGTTAATCCTACTTCTTCGAAAATCCGTTTGCGGATTTCCTGAGCGATTAAGGTTGCGCTGGGATTTCCTTTTTTATTTTGTGTAACATCGAGATAGGCTTCATCGAGTGATAATGGCTCAACCAAATCGGTATACTCATAGAATATCTTTCGGATTTGTTTTGAGATTTCCTTATAACGTTCAAAACGTGGTCGTACAAAAATCAAATGCGGGCAATTTCGTTTTGCCTGAATGCCACTCATTGCGGAACGGACACCAAATTTACGGGCTTCGTAACTTGCTGCAGAAACCACGCCTCTTGTTTCGCTTCCGCCAACGGCCAGAGGTTTTCCTTTCAGTTCGGGATTGTCCATTTGCTCTACCGAAGCATAGAAGGCATCCATGTCGATATGGATAATTTTTCTGTATGGAATTGGTTCCGTCATATCACAAATTTATAATATATTTACCTCACCGAGTATTTATTTGTTATAGGTGTTCGGTGAATCTTTGATTTACCTCACCGAGTATTTATTTGTTATAGGTGTTCGGTGAATCTTTGATTTACCTCAACCAATATTATTTGTTTTGGTGTTCGGTGAATGCTTCGCATTTGAATAATTAGCCCAGATTGAAACGGCATCCTTTTTATTGTTTTGTAAAATGCCCTTCGACTGCGCTCAGGGTGACAAACAATAAAAAGATATAGTGGAAAGCTGGAAATAGCTCCTGAAACTAATTCGGGATAAATCCTAAAAAATGGTAGAAATAGAACGTAAATTTTTAGTGCTTTCGGATGATTTTATGGCACAGGCTTTTTCTAAAAAGAGGATTGTTCAGGCTTATATCAGTTCGAATCCAGACAGGACTGTGCGTGTCAGGATTAAAGGCGACAAAGGCTATATTACTATTAAAGGAAAAGGAAATTCAACGGGAACAACCCGGATGGAATGGGAACGGGAAATTGCATTGCAGGATGCTGAAAGCCTTTTATCCATTTGCGAAAGCGGAACAATCGACAAAATCAGATATGAAATAAAAGTAGGTCAACACATCTTTGAAGTTGATGTTTTTTCAGGTGAAAACGAAGGGTTGACAATGGCGGAAATTGAGCTTAAAGATGAAAATGAATCTTTTGAAAAGCCTGCCTGGCTTGGTCAAGAAGTTACGAATGACGAGCGGTATTACAATGCCTATCTGAGTAAAAAGCCATACAAATCATGGTGATTTTTTAGGCAGGATTTCTTCAATAGTAACGATAACGACACCTGAATTTTTATTAGATGCTATTTCCATAAAAGCTTTTCGGCTCAAATCGATTTCACGTGCTTTTGAAAATGGTCCGCGGTCAGTAACTTCTACAATTACATATTTCCCGGTTGCTTCATTCGTTACTTTTAATTTTGTGCCAAAAGGCAATTTTTTATGCGCTGCCGTATAGGCGTTATTATCGAATTTTTTACCGCTGGCTGTTTTTCTTCCATGGAATTTATCGGAATAGTAAGATGCGTGGGCATTTTTTTTAAGGAATTTTAATTTGGACAGTGATAAGTCAATTGAATCTACTTCAGTCAAAACATTTCGAAGCTTGACTTTAGAAGTATCAACTTTGGCTGCAGCGACAGGTTTTTCCTGTTCTTTAACTTCCTTAATTTTAGCTGCCTTTTCTTTGTTTTTATCTTTTTGCGGATGTTTATGCCTAATTACATTACTCCCAAACACAGAAGTGACAATTAAAAAGAAAAGTATAAATAACTTATTATTCATGAATTTTTATTTAACGTGAAAGGCAGTTTGCAAAAACTATACCTGTGAAGAAATGTTTTGGTTTTTAAAACCAAAGATTCCACGGAATTCGGCTTAGGATGAATAATAATCCTAACCCATAAAAAATCGCAATTGATTTAAATTTTGCCTTACTTTCAGTTGTTCTTTTGTGCCGTGACCAACCAATAGTTATCAAAATAATAGCAAGAATATTTACAAATGGATGTTCAATAGCAGTTAACCTGAAGTTAGCGTCTTTTATCAAATCGAGGGCAGCTTTTCCTAATGGTGAAACGAAATATAAAATCAGCCCGACAACCAACTGAATGTGTGTTGCAATCAATGCAAACATTGCTATCTTTCTGTCTTTTGATGTGAATTCTCTTTTTGATGACATTCCCATTAAGGAATTTACAACTGCAACTACCAATAACAACAATGCTAAATAAGCCCAGCCCGAATGGAATTTTTGGATAAAAGTGTACATAAATTTGGTGTTTAGGATAACAAATATAACTAAAAAGCCATAAAAAAACGGTCTTGTTGTAAATGACTAGACCGTTTTTACTGATTATTTGTTTTTTAGAAAGTGTTTCAGCAGAAATTCGGTTGATGAGTCATGTTGTTTTACCGAGCCTGAATTTATTTCGTCTAAAATAGAATTGGCAAGCTGCTTGCCCAGCTCAACGCCCCATTGGTCATAACTGAAAATATTCCAGATGATTCCCTGAACGAATATCTTATGCTCATAGAGCGCGATTAAAGAACCTAAAGTCTTTGGCGTGAGTTTTTCAATTAAAAATGTATTCGTTGGTTTGTTGCCAGTGAAAACTTTAAACGGAAGCAGAAATGCAGCTTTTTCTCCGGTCACATTCTGTTTTTCGAATTCGGCTTTGACCTGTGTTTCTGTTTTGCCGTTTAGGAGCGCTTCTGTCTGCGCAAAAAAGTTAGACATCAGTTTATCGTGATGATCCTGATTTCCGTAAAGCGGTTTTACAAATCCGATGAAATCCGATGGAATTAGTTTAGTCCCCTGGTGAATCAATTGAAAAAACGCGTGCTGCGAATTGGTTCCTGGCTCGCCCCAGATAATAGTTCCGGTTTGATAGTTAACCTGTTTTCCGTCACGCCCAATACTTTTCCCATTGCTTTCCATAATTCCCTGTTGAAGGTAAGGTGCAAGCTTTTGTAAATATTGAGTATATGGAATCAGTGCTTCGCTTTCGGCACCAAAAAAGTTGTTGTACCAAACACTGAGCAACGCTAAAACAACTGGGATGTTTCTATCAAAATTGGTTGTTCTGAAATGTTCATCCATTTCATTGGCGCCTTTTAACAAATCATCAAAATTGTCAAAGCCAACAGCCAGACTGATGGATAAACCAACGGCGCTCCAAAGTGAAAATCGTCCGCCAACCCAATCCCACATCGGGAAAATATTATCGGGGTTGATTCCGAAATCGGTAACCTTTTGAATGTTGGTTGAAACTGCTACGAAATGTTTGGCTACATCTTCCTGCTTTGCCGAGTTCAAAAACCAGGCACGGATTGTTTCCGCATTGGAAAGCGTTTCCTGTGTGGTAAATGTTTTGGAAGCAATTACAAAAAGTGTTGTTTCGGGATTTAGGTTTTTGATAATTTCGTTTACGTGATCGCCATCAACATTGGAAACAAAATGAACGTTCAGATGGTTTTTGTAAAACGCCAAAGCTTCAACAACCATTGCCGGACCAAGATCTGAACCGCCAATTCCTATGTTTACAACATCGGTAAAAGTTTTTCCTGTAAATCCTTTTCTATAACCGGAAATAACTTCATTGCAGAAATGTTTTATTTTATTTTTTACTTCAAAAATTTCAGGAAGTACATTTTCACCATCAACCAAGACTGAAGCTGATTGTGGTGCTCGTAAAGCAGTATGAAGTACAGCTCTGTTTTCAGTTTGATTGATATTTTCTCCTGAGAAATAACTCTCAATAGCTGATTTCAGGTGTACTTCTCTGGCTAAATCCTGAAGCAAATTCAAGGTTTCCCGATTGATTATGTTTTTCGAATAATCGATTAGAAAATCATTCCATTGTATGCTGAATTTTTCTGCTCGTGAAGTATCATTGGCAAACATTTTCTGCATAGAAACGTTTTTTATCTGAGCATAATGTTCGTTTAGTTTCTTCCAGGCAATTGTAGTTGTCGGATTTATATTTGGTAAAGCCATTTCATAATTTTTGAGAGACAAATTTACAAATATGATTGGGAAAAAAATGAGCTTTATTTTACGCCAACGTTGTAGTTGAGAAAAAAAATCTATTATTTGATACTTATAGCAGCAACACTGTCTAATTCTCTTTTTAATGGTTTCATATAAGCCATGTATTTTGCTTTGTAGCGCCCGTCCATAGGAGTTGAAGTTGGTAATTTCAATTTCAACGCATCTACCTGTACTCCGTTCTTCCAGAAACGATAGCAAACATGCGGTCCGGTTGCCAAACCTGTGCTTCCAACCTTTCCTATGATTTGTCCCTGCGTTACTCTTTGCCCTCGTTTAACCAGGATTTTTGACATGTGTAAATATTGGGTTGAATAAACCTTATCATGTTTTACCTTGACAAAATTTCCGTTCCCGGTTGTAAATCCGGCCTGCTCAACAACACCTGCTGCAGTTGTCATGATTGGTGTTCCTGTTGGCGCAGCATAGTCAGTCCCTTTATGCGCTTTCCAGATTAACTGAACCGGATGAAATCGATTGGCAGAATAATGTGATGTGATGTTGACAAATTTCAATGGCGCTTTCAGGAAAAAGTTTTTTAATGTCTTACCTTCTTCATCATAATACTGCTGCTTTTTGGTGTTCTCATCGGGAGCAAATGGGAAGGCATAAATTTTCTTGCCTTTGTATTCAAAAAAAGCTGCTTTTAAACTGTCGACACCATCATAAACAGTATCGTTGATATATCTTTCCGTGAACTTCAATCCAAATTTATCGCCTCTTTTGAGTTTGAAGAAGTCGATTGACCAGGCATAAATTTTTGCAATTTTAGGAGCTAATGATGGATCAACATTTAATTTTTGAAGTGTTTCTGATAATGACCCGTTCAGGGCTCCAGCAATTGTTCTTGATTTAAATGTCAGAGGTCGTATCATTTTGTGGGCAACAATCGAATCTCTAAAATCTATCAAATAATAATTCAATCGGTCAGGCTGATAGATAAAAACCTGGATTTTATTTGTCTTGTCTTTGCTGCGAAGGATTGTGAATGGTTTTCCGCGTCTTATGCTTCTCACATCAAAGCTGTCTTTTACTTTAGCAACAATTTCATGAACTTGTCTTCCGTCAAGGTTTTGACGGTCTAAAATACTTCCGAATGTATCCCCTGATTTAATCGTGTCATGCACAACATTGAAATCATGCAGGTTGAATCCAAACTCGACTGATTTGGGTTTGACCTTTGGTGTAATGATCTCTTCCTCTTCTTTGGTTTTATTACAAGAGATTGTTAACGTTGCGAGAAGAAAGATTAAGGTTGTTTTTTGAAAAACTTTAGACATCATGCTTCTCTTAATATCCTTCTCCCCAGTTTTTTAATTCTTCTTCGCTCCAAAGTTCCGGGAAGAATATTCTTCGTTGGTATTTTGGATGCATGTATTTTTTCCAGTCACTTCCGCCTGTTGCTTCGCCTGAACCTTTTCCGCTTTCGATGTATTTTTTAGCCGTATTCAAATGGCCCATAACCCAGGTGATATTTACAGTGTGGTCATAATGACGCATGGCTTTTACCAGTTCAGGATTTTTTTGGTCAGCATCAGGTAGCTGTTTGAATTTTTGCCAGATGTTAATAGTATTGTATTCTTCCATATAACGCAAAAATTCTTCACGATATTTTCTTTCGAATTCCAGAATTAAGAATGATTTTTCTCCTGTAGTGTGATCTTTCCCAGCAGCCTGCCAATACAAATGTTCAAAAGCATGTGAGTATGGAGTATTTCTGTCAATTGTTGCGCGAAACCGATAATCTATCAGATTGATCAAATCTGTCGAAGAAAATTCAATTAAACGATATTGTGCGCTTTGAAAACCGCTTGCAGGAGTGAGTGTATTTCTGAATTTCATGTATTGCTCCACTTCCATTCCGTCACCCATTATATCGAATGATGTGGTAAGCATGTCAAAATAACGGCTGATTCTTCTAAGCTTTTCGGTAAAAAAATTGGTTTGTGGATTTTCGGTGTGACACAATTGGTTGATTTCCCAAAGTATCATTTTAAATAACAATTCATTCACCTGATGATACATGATGAAAACCATTTCATCGGGAAGAACTGTTCTTTGTGTCTGCAAATTCAGTAACGCATCAGTTTGGATATAATCCCAATAAGTAATTGGCTTTGACCAAAGTAATCCTTCAAGATGTGTTTCGGTTTTTTGGTTAATGGCATCAAATTTTTGGTCTAATGCTTCTATTATTGCGTCTGAATTAGTTTTACTTGTCATTAATTATTCATTTTAACCATAAATGGATTTTTTAATCCCTTAAAACTTTCTAAATCAGCTTTTATAGAGCCTACAGCAAGACTTGCTTTAATTCTCAGAGGGATTTTATTGTCGTCATCTGAAATCCAAACAGTTAGGCTTTCTTCTTCCTTGAAAACCCTTCCAGACTGAACAATTGGTCTAAACATCATTGTCGGAGCAGTTCCAAATTTAGTTTTTAAATCTTCGCGCCCTATGAATTTTAACTTAAACTTAAAAATTTCGTCATCAAAAAACATATCTACGACAATCGATTCTCCGACTTTTAATTTGTCGATGTTCGGATGATTTCTGAGAAAATAAAATGTCGAAACGATATCCTGAACATTTTCGGTAACCAGAAAAGCTTTTTCTGTGTTCTTTTTGTAGTCTTTTACCAAAACCTTATTAGTAGCCTGATTAAAAAAACCTTCCTGATTTTTGGTGTAACCGCCTTCATCAATTTTTCTAACAAA
>DBIH01000083.1 GCA_002296885.1 Flavobacterium sp. UBA807
CTCTTTATATATGCCTTATTATCCGATGGTCTTCCAAGGAATTCCTCAACTGCTTTTACAATATCGTTTTGCGTACCGTTGGCAAGTATCAGCTCACGGTATCTTTCGCCTGTTTTAGTATCGGTCAGCCCATTCTTTTCAAATTGGGTGAACATATCCAAAGCGTAGACTTCAGACCACAAATATCCATACATATACACTGGGTGCGTATTTACATGTATCCAGTTGGCCTGATAATGCGTGCCAGGTACATAAAAATCCATAATGCCTAACTGCTTATCAATTGACGTCCAGATATCATCGGTATTTACTGGAGCAGCTGCATTGTATTTGTCATACAAATTCATGTCGTATACACAACGGATAAGCATTTGGATAGCCGCAAGGCTCGAACCTACTTTTCTTGCTTTGATCATATTGTCAAACGTTTCTTTAGGTAATACTTCACCTGTTTTGTAGTTTTTGGCAAACGTACTTACTATCCCGTAATCCAATACCCAGTTCTCAAATATCTGCGACATTGCTTCAGTAAAGTCGGCTTTTGATTCCTGCTGTGAAGAGAACTCTCCGTGGTACGACATCATGTTCATGATATGTCCAAACTCATGGAAAAGCGTCTTTAATTCTTTCTGGCTCAATAGCGAAGGTTGTGTTTTCGTTGGCTTTGTAAAGTTACCCAAGAGCATCGCTACCGGTATTTCGTCACCTTTACCGGAAACGATGTTTACACCATAAAACCATGTTTCCTTGTTTGGCCTCGGAAACAAGTCAAGATAGAAGCGTCCCTTTAATTTCCCGCTTTCATATACTTCATACATTTCCACATCGTCATTCCATACCGAAGGATTGTTTACTTTTTTAAATTCGAATCCCAACAGTTTCTGATAGATGTCCATCATTCCTTTAAGACATCCTTCCATTGGAAAATAAGCTCTCAGCTCTTCATTGTTGACGTTGTATTGTTTTTTGATAATCTGATTTTTGTAGAACGCGATATCCCATGGTTCCAACACATCATAATCCACTCCTGTTTCTGCTCTCTTTTCATTTTGAAGCATCGCAACATCGGCTTTAGCCTTTTCCTGAGAACGGCTGATAAGGTCGTTGAGGAAATTCCAAACGTTCGTTGGGTTTGCTGCCATCTTAGGCACAAGCGCATAAGCCGCATAACTTTTGTAGCCCATTAGCTTGGCAAGCTCATCACGTTTTTTAACCATCTGGTCGAGTATCTTTACGTTTTTATCGGCAGCCCTGTTAAAAAAAAGATTATAATACGATCTTCTTGTTTTTTCAGTCAATGCCGTACTCATTACAGTTTCGTTGGTCGCATTGATAATTGGGATTTCATAAGTTCTCTCGGCAAGCTTATAGGTCTGCTTAAAGTCCTCAGGCAGCCCCATTACACCTTCATCGTCAAGAATCAATATCTGGCTCGAATCGTTCAGATTGTTTGAATACGAAGCAGACAGTGTACTAATCTCTTTAGATAAGGCTTTATATTTAGCAAGCTTATCCGGACTCAGGTTAACGCCCGACTGCTCAAACCCTTGTATCATGTCATCAACCAACGCTTTTCTGTTTCCTTTTAATGCGGTATAGGCAGGCGATTTTTTAAAGCTGACCATCTTATCATAAATTCCTTTATCGGAATAAATTGCAGTTGACAGCGAATCTAATCGCTCATACCCGGCAAGGCCTTTTTCACGCATCGCCGCATCGTTGGCAACCCAATGGAACATAAAGCAGTTGTTGCTTGTGGTACCAATTTTATTTTTGATATCATCCAGTGCGCCAAAGACGTTTTCAAACGTAACGGTCTTTTCACTTTTAATGGTGTTTACCATGCTGCCCACATCTTTGATGGTCTGCTTGGCATAATCCTCAATATTTTTTGAAGTGACCTTGGCATAGTCAACCACAACATTGCTTCCTACCATTAACGGGTTATTGTCCTGCGCAAAGCCGCTTACTGAGAACAGGCACATGGGAACAGTAAGATAAGCGAGTTTCTTTTTTAAAGTCATTGTATTCGATTTTAGTTTTTTGATATAGCAACTTTTTAGGATGCTAAAGATAAGAGTTTTTTTATCACGAAGTTCCCGATACAATTTTTATTCGTTTTGTGGTATAAAAACACCTTCAACTAACATTAAAAAGATAGAACTTGTTTATTTTTGTCCTGCTTTGAAATCATTAGCCGCCATATCATTTATAGTAGCCATACTATGGCAGCCGTTTTACCAGACAGGCTATATTGGCTATTGGGAAATCAATAAAGACAAGATTGCGAAAACTGAGTGTATCAACCGCTTTAAGCCTATGATGCATTGTAACGGGAAATGTCAATTATACCGTCAACTTAAAAAAGCCGCAGATGAAGAGGCTGAGAATAACAGGCTGCCGATGGCGGTTTTGAAAATCAAGACGCTTGATACTTTTATTGATGCTGCTCCACAATGGCATTGGGATGTTGTTACTGTTGATAAAGTATCTTGTTTATTTTTTACTACTACTGAATCCGTTTTATACGGGTATTCGCTTTCGCTATTGAAGCCACCACAATTGACAACATAATTACAAATAATTTATGTTCTTTGTTCATTTTCTTTGCTTGTCCAAAGAAAACGAACCAAAAGAAAAGACCCTTTTCGAAGGAATTTTTAAGTTTTGCTTAAAACCGTCTGGCAAACTTCACGTCGCTTCGCTCCTGAATCTCGAAGCTTTGCTCAGACCTATTCTGTCGAAAAGGATTTCCTTCTTACAACTATTGTTTTGGCATTAAAATCTGGCAGGCGAGTGTCAAATATTCGAGAATGTATTTGACCGCCGAAGATTTATAGCCTTGACTTTTGTGTTACTTTTTGTGTCAAGACAAAAAGTAAAGAACATTTGTGTTGCTTTTTATAAAAAAGTAACGAATAAATTTTTATATAATAAAAATGAAAAAAATAATATATATGATAGTTGTTGCCTTAATGGCAACAACCTACAGCTACAGCCAGTGTGCCTGTTGTGCCGGTGCTGGAACAGGCGCCGCTAATGGCGATTACAACAACGGAATATTAACGTTGAATAAAAATCAATTCGTAATTGAAACCTATACGGATTTCAGGAATATCAATCAAAACCTGCCGCCGGTAACAGAAGTAACCGATGAGGAAGCACCACTAACGAGCATGCTGATCCAGTCTTTGGGTGTGCGTTATGGTGTAACCAAATCGATTACTGTTTCGGCATTGTTACCGTATGTGTTCCTGCATACCGATACCGGTAATGATAACGGGATTGGCGATTTGATTTTGTTGGGGACATTTAACGTTTACAATAAAAACAACTTCAGCCTTGCGTTGCAGGCAGGAATCGAATTGCCAACCGGTATTCAGAAAGACGCTGCCTTTGATAATACAACAGTAGTGGTTGGTTCGGGTTCCTACGACCCGATGGCGGGAATCATTGCCGCCAAGCGATTAGGGAAGTTTACTTTACAAGGAAATGCCTTATACAAACATACTTTTAATGGTTTTCAGGGCAACTATTACGGAAGCATTGCTATTCAAAATCTGTCTTTAAGTTATAGGATAAAAGGCCAAAACGCTTTTTGTGCCTTACTGAATGATGATGAAACCGATAAGCCAAAACAAACAGCTTCCAATTTTGGCTGGGGTATCTTTGGAGGTTATTATGGAGAATGGGTAGACATGATTAAGGAAGATGGCGAAACAGATCACGATTCGGGCTATTATATGGGTTTTGCAACGTTTGGAAATAACATTAGTTACAAATCCTGGAGTTTTCCGTTAACTGTTTCATTACCAGTAATCCAGAATATGAATGGTGAGCAGAATACGGGTGGTTTCAGACTTAGAATCGGAATTATTAAGTCTTTCAGGTAGGGTATTTTTCGAAATATATGTTTATTTGTTATAAACTAACAAAAAATTGATACTTATGAAAAAACTAAAAGTATTTTTAGGCATTACCGCACTGCTTGTGGTATTGGTTTCCTGTTCATCTGACAACGCATCACAAAACGTAATGAAAATCAGTGCGCAGGCAACATACACACCCTCTTCAGGTAAATCGGGAGGTTCTGCAACACAGAGTACTGGTGTTGTATTGACAAGTTTCAAAATCAACGTCAGAGAGATTGAATTCAAACTGGCTGATTCAGAAAGCGGTGATGATGATGGTAATGGTGATGACCACCACCACGGAGGAAACGGTGACGACAACCATGACGGTGTTTACAATGGAGAAGATGAAAGTGAATTAAGCGGCCCATGGGAATTAGATTTGTTAAACCAGACAGAGCCAATAACAACCGTTACTATTGCTAACGGGACTTATGAAGAAGTGGAGCTTAAACTAAGCAAAAGCCTTGTAACTACATCGCCTATATACAATAAAACGATGGAAGTAAGAGGTACTATCAATGGAACACCTTTTGTTTTCTGGCATGACTTTGATCAGCAAATCAAAATCGATTACCACGATCCTGCAAATAACCTTGTAGTGAGCAACAGTTCTTTTGATTTGGTATTTAATATCGATTTGGATCAGGTATTGAGTGAAGTAAACTTAAATGCGGCAGTTGATGGAGACGGAGATGGTTTAATTGAAATCGGACCTGATGATACAGATGGTAACAATGCTTTAGCTGCAACGCTTAATGAGCATATCGGACACCACTGTGAAATGGAAGACCATAACCACCACGACTAAATACTTTTCATTTACGCCTTGAAAAAAGCGGGAGACATCTGTCTCCCGCTTTTTTGTTAAAATCTTTCAAAAACGCCAAGCCCGAATAGCGCAAAATCATACTTCACTGGGTCATTAGCATCGAGAAGTCGGAGCGAAGCGTCGAGTTCGGCTAATGCCTTGGCATCATTCTGCTTTCGCGTAAGTAGCCCTAATTTACGGGCAACATTACCCGAATGGACATCTAATGGGCAGGAAAGCGAAGCTGGTGAAATGCTTTTCCATATTCCGAAGTCGACACCGGCTTTGTCCTGTCGTACCATCCAGCGCAGGAACATATTGATGCGTTTTGCAGCTGAGCCCTGCATAGGGTCGGATACATGTTTGGTGGTGCGCTGCTGATGTGGTATCTCAAAGAACAGTTTCCTGAATTCGGTTATGCTTTGCTGCATTGACTCAGCCTGCCGGTTTTTGGCGAAAGCCGCTTCGAGTCCGTTATGGTTTTTGTAAATATGCCGGAGTCCTTTGATAAAAGTTATAAAGTCACCGCTGTTAAAGGTGCGGTGTACAAAGACCTCAAGGTTTTCGAGTTGATCATCCGTATGGGACATGACAAAATCATAAGGAGAATCACCCATGAGCGCCATCATTCGTTTACTGTTATTGATAATTATCTTTCGGTTTCCCCAAGCAATGCTTGAGGTTAGGAAAGCAGAAATCTCAATGTCTTCTTTTAATAAAAATTGATGTGGTATCTGTATGGGGTCGCTGTCAATGAAATCGGTGGTGTTGTACTGAATTACTTTTTCATCAAGGAATTCCCTGAGTTCAGCCTTATTCATGCCCGCTGACTTTTTGAGCATAAAAGCCATCGTTAAGGTCGATACTGCGCTGTTGTGGAATATAGAAAAAGCCGTGTTCGAAATAATCGACCTGTAGTTTATTTACACAAGGCAACTCGCCATTACCCGTTACCCAAAAGAAAGAGCCATCAACAGGTGTATGGTAATTCATATTGCCCACACCAAAGCCCCTGAACTCCTGGCTCCATCGGGTGTTTGGTTCGGGTATTGCGAGGTTCTTTAAATGAAAGGTACTATTTTGTGTCAGCAGTGCATTTGCTGTAAAGCTGTTAAAAGATAACGGGACAAATACTAATACTGCAATTAAAATAATATTTAAAGTATAAAAACGCAATATCCATTTTGGATTGGTAAGCAATGAGGCTGTTAACAGAAGTAAAAAGAACAGCGTAAAGTATACATAAAAACGATACTGAGGAGAGCTATAGCACAATAAGACTACCAATACGATAAAGGCGAAATAGACAGCCCATAACGATTTGGGTAGTCGTTTTTTAAGGATTATTAGCGGGGTGATAAGAAGTGTGAAAACCGAAACAATTCCGATATAACCTGACATACCGTTATGCAGGAAATACTGTCTGATTAAATCTGACAGCGAAGCACTGTCATAAGCACTGTTGAGTATGTAAAAGG
The DNA here is from genome assembly GCA_002296885.1 of Flavobacterium sp. UBA807. Lineage (GTDB taxonomy): Bacteria > Bacteroidota > Bacteroidia > Flavobacteriales > Flavobacteriaceae > Flavobacterium. The sequence goes on from DBIH01000083.1 coordinate 6,201, forward strand.
AATTCAGCATGCTTTTGCTGAAAAAGAAATCCATAATGATTGACGGAACGGTATAATCCAATTCATCCATTCTTAAATAAGGCAAAGGAAAAAGAGGATAGCCTGTCAGCATCATATTTTTCAATACAAATAAGATAAAAACCAAACTTCCGAGAGAAGCTGCCATAAAGACCGATTTCTTTAAGGTTTTAAAGTTTTGCAGTAAAACAAATAACGGAAACAACAATAAAATTACTGCAGTAACCTTTATGAAAAAGGCAAACAATGCAAGTAGTGTAATGATGATAAAGCTTTCCTTACTGCGGCCATTCTGTAAATACTCAGAAAACAGGATGAAGGCAAAAATATAAACCGGAAAGTCGGGTGATGGTGAACTGATGAACTGGAACAAAAAAGCGTAGGTGAGAGGTAGTAGACCAAATACCAAGTCGGGCCTGACACCGTTTTTGAAATAAGAATCGAGTTTCTGAAAGGCAAATAAGTTTCCTAACAGCAGGCAGAATCCATTCAAATCATTAAAGCGATCGTAAAGGAACGACAGGCTGTAAACGCTCTGAGTGATATGCCAGCCACTGGTTTGCGCGAAAAACAAATGCAGGTTTGCCAGCCCTGTGACAAGACCATAGCGATTGAGCCATTTGATAGTTTGTATGTAATAGGATTCGTTATCAATAATGAAAGGCAGTGTAGCGCTTTGAGCCAGTATCAGGAAACTGCTCACAGCTAAAAGTATTTTGACCGGCAGGGAGTAGGATTTAATCTGCGTCAATGCATCATGCCAAATCATGGCAAAGTCTGCTTTGTTTTTGTACCAGATGAATAACGACAACAGTAATAAAACCAAATGAAAAGAAATGGCTATAGGGCCAAAGAAAGCCCAAATGGTGGCAAAAAGCGTAATATCAAATAATCCGATGATTGGAGTCACCACAGCATCAAGCCTTGAAATGCGCAGCGCTTTTGAGAAGGCAATTCCGAAAGTAACTGCCGTAAAAATTATATAAAGCCAGCTGAGTAGAATTAGTATCATAGCGTCAAACTATTAGTCCGTCTTTCATGACCAGTTTGCGGTCGGCCATGTTGGCAAATTCTTCGTTATGTGTAACAATGACAAAGGTTTGTCCAAACTCATCACGTAATTTGAAAAACAACTGATGCAGGTTTTCTGCAGAAGCTGTATCCAGATTCCCCGAAGGTTCATCAGCAAATATGACAGCGGGCTTGTTTATCAGTGCTCGCGCTACAGCCACACGCTGTTGCTCACCGCCTGAAAGCTCATTAGGCTTGTGGTTTATTCGTTCAGATAAACCAAGGTAATTCAATAATCTTTTGGCTTCAACCTCGGTTTCTTTTTTTTCTTTTCCTGAAATATAGGCAGGTATGCAGACATTTTCCAATGCTGTAAATTCCGGTAATAACTGATGGAACTGAAAGATAAACCCCAAGTGTATATTTCTAAATTTTGATAATGCTTTGTCTTTCATTATCAATATGTTTTCGCTATTTATTTCAAGCGATGTGTCAGTTGATTTTTTAGGATTATCAAGTGTGCCTAATATCTGGAGCAGGGTAGTTTTTCCGGCACCTGAAGCACCAACAATCGAGACGATTTCACCTTTCTCAATATGTAAATCAACACCTTTTAAAACATGTAGATTGTCGTAATATTTATGGATGTTTTTGGCAGTTATCATTAAAGGGATTTTTTACAAAGTAACATTATTATTTCTTTTCAAACCAATTGGCAATAAATCCCAATCCGCAGGCACGGAGCATTTTCTTTTCGAATGCCCAAAAGAATTTAAACTGCCCGAATATAAATCCGAAGAAAACCAATAATGGCTGATAAACAGGAAAGATTAGTAAAACATACAAAGGCCAATATTCCCATGGATTATCCCTGTTAACATTAAACGCAGCAAGAATAGGTTTTGAAAGATACCCGGCAGTCGAACCGGTAATGGCAAATACGACAATAATGACAGTCAATTGCCAATTCGATTTTATGTTCCAGCGTTCCTTAAAGTTTCCCATAGTTGTTCAAGTGCCACAAACTTAATGAATTTATGGACTCGGGACAAATCCATCCAATTGTTGTTTGTTTGTAAGCTGAAAATAAATCATATAGTTGTAAATCAGGTAATTTACCTCATAACCATAATGAATGTTAGGGTCATAGTTGATTTGCATTTCATATAAACTTGGGTTGTAGCGCTGAGGCTGCATCGCTCTTATGTTCCATTCATTGACATAAATCCGGTTCTTATTTTCAAGGTAGTTTACAGAATAATAATTTCTTGGTTTGGCACGGCTCGCAAGCCAACTGCTAAATCCGGGATCAATGATGATTACTTCATATTGTAAGGAATCATTCGCAATACGAACTGTATCTGAAGCGTTCGCAACATCAGGAGTCTTTGCTTTTGCGGTAATATTTTTATCGAAATGGCAGGAAGCCAGTATGATAACTAAAACTAAAGAAAAGGCTATTGATTTCATGGCAATTCAGTTTGACATAAATTTACAAAAAACAAGTACTGGCTGTTTCAACTTTAACAAATAAAAAACCACGCTCTTGGCGTGGTTTGCAGTTATCATAGATATAAAATTATTTTCCGAAAAGCTTACCCAGCAATCCGCCGAGGCCGCCTGATTTCTTCGAAACGGCAGCAACTGCATCGCTGATTCCAACTTGGCCGTCGCCATCCTGGTCGAGGCCGAATTGACCACCGTATTTTGAAATGGCATCCATGATTCCGCCACCTGTTTCAGAATTACCTCCCGAAATGGCATTGACAATATCAGAAACCTGAAAGCTACTGTCATTAGGATCTTTTGCTTTGTTAACCAATGAGCCCAATACTTTTGGAATCAGGCTTCCGGCAACTCCTGAAGCTGCATCACTGTCCAATCCGAATTTCTCTCCCAGACTTCCTGATAATTTATCAGTCAATTGTTTTACAGCCGGATTTGAAGCATCGGAAGCATTATCTCCCTGAAATAAACCTGCCAGATCAGAAGTATTTCCGTTGGCAACCATTTCTTTTAAACCGTCAAGAATAGAAGAACTGGCTTCATTCATTACAGCTTCGTTATGTTCGTTAGGAACCGCAGCATTATTTACTACTGCATCACCGCCAAATTGTTTTATTAGGTTTGTTAATTGTTCAAACATGTTATCAGTTTTTAAATTGACTATAAACTTAATTAAATTTTCATCAGGAAAAAAGTCAGTTTATACTTTTTCTACTTTTAAAAGACTGATTACCTGTTCTGCTAACTCAGTACCAATTCTGTCCTGAGCTTCCAATGTGGCTGCACCAATATGTGGCGTCAATGAAATCTTTGGATGCATCAATATTTGGATTTCCGGAGTTGGTTCGTTTTCAAAAACATCTAAGCCTGCGAATAATACTTTTTCAGCATCTAAAGCCTTGATCAATGCTACTTCGTCAATAACACCGCCACGAGCGCAGTTTACAATACCAACATTGTCTTTCATCAAAGCAAACTCGGCTTCGCCAATTACATAACCATCCTGCGAAGGAACATGAAGTGTAATAAAATCAGAATGTTTGAAGACATCTTCCATTGGCTCGGTTATAAACTCAACATTGATGAACTGACCATTGTAGAAATCAACTCTCACTTCAGCCTTATCCACAAACTTATCGGCTGCAATCACTCGCATTCCCAAACCAAGCGCCATTTTGGCAACAGCCTGCCCAATACGTCCAAAACCAATAATCCCCAAAGTCTTTCCGCGTAATTCGATTCCGTTTGCATACGCTTTTTTCAAACCTTCAAAGTTGGAATCGCCTTCCAAAGGCATATTCCTGTTCGAATCCTGAAGAAAACGAACACCGGTAAACAAGTGCGCAAACACCAGTTCAGCCACACTCTCCGATGAAGATGCAGGCGTATTGATTACGTGTAAACCTTTGCTACGTGCATAATCCACATCAATATTATCCATTCCAACACCGCCACGCCCAATGATTTTAAGTCTTGGGCAATTGTCGATGATATCCTGACGCACTTTGGTCGCGCTTCTCACAATTAGTACATCAATCTTGTGTTCGTTGATATAATTGGCAACCTGTTCCTGTGCTACTTTTGTTGTAATCACTTCAAAACCACCTTTTTCCAAAGCTTTAATTCCGCTTTTGGAAATTCCGTCGTTGGCTAATACTTTCATTCTTTTATTGTCATTTCGAGGGACGAGAAATCTCATCCTCATTATTAATATTTAGGAGCTATTTCCGGCTGTTCGCGTCAATCTTTTGCTGTCGCTTAGTAAACTCAGCGTAAGCAAAAGGATTTTGCTTCCATCCGGGCTAGGCTCTGTTTTTAAACTGTAACTTCGTTTTGTTTTACAACTTCTTCCAATTTCTTCATTACATCCACCAGAACCTGAACGCTTTCTAATGGCAAGGCATTGTACATCGAAGCTCGGTAACCGCCAACCGAACGGTGTCCGGCAATACCAGAGATTCCGGCTTCTTTCCACATCTTGTCAAAAGTCTCCTGGTTTTTCTCATCAACCAATAAGAAAGTAGCATTCATGTTGCTCCTGTCTTTTTTATCAGCAGTACCGATGAATAATGAGTTTCTGTCAATTTCGTTGTATAATAATTGCGCTTTAGCTTCATTTACTTTTTCAATCGCGGCAATTCCGCCATTTCTTTTTAACCATTGTAAAGTCAATAAGCAAGTATACACTGCGAAAACTGCAGGTGTATTGTACATGCTTTCGGCCTTGATGTGCTTTTCATAATCCAAGATACTTGGAATCGCTCTTCCTGATTTTCCAAGGATTTCTTCTTTTACCACAACCAATGTAGCTCCGGCAGCGCCCATATTTTTCTGAGCACCGGCATAGATTAAATCAAATTGTGTGAAATCCAGACTTCTCGAGAAAATATCCGAACTCATATCACAAACTACAGGAACATTCGTTTTTGGAAATGATTTCATTTGGGTTCCAAAGATTGTATTGTTGCTCGTGCAGTGAAAATAACTGGCATCAGTAGGAATGGTATAATCGGTTGGAATATGATTGTAGTTTTGCTCTTTTGAAGATGCAACAACAACAGTCTCGCCAAAGAATTTTGCTTCTTTAATGGCGTTGCTTGCCCATGTTCCGGTATCTAAATACGCCGCTTTGCCGTCAACTTTCATCAAATTATAAGGAACCATCAAAAACTCTAAGCTTGCTCCACCTTGTAAAAACAAAGCCTGATAGCCTTTTCCTTCCAAACCTAAAAGCTCCAGAACCAAAGCTCTTGCTTCTTCCATAACGGCAACAAAGTCTTTGCTTCTGTGTGAAATCTCGAGGATAGATAAATCAGAATTATTAAAATTTAAAACGGCTTGCGCTGATTTTTCAAATACTTCCTGTGGCAATACGCATGGACCGGCGCTGTAATTATGTTTTTTCATTGTTCAAATTTCTAAATTGTGAGATGCAAATTTCGTAAACAGGTATTTAAAAAGCGATTAGAATTCGGCAATAATTCGGCGATGTTATTAACGAAAACGTTATAGTTTATAAGATTACTGCATTTGAAATTAAAAGGAGGAAGCCCAGTGGGCTTCAGGTATTTGAACTTTAGTTCAAACAATTGTTAGTTTTTTACAAAGTAGTTAAGAATTGCAGCGTATCCACATTATCAGCATAATCCCAAAGTTTTGGTCGTTGGGTTTGTCCAAAAGCAATCGAATTTGGAATCAAATTATTCGAAACAATGCACTGAATTTTTTCTGAATCTTTTTCAAGTCGTTTCTGCAATTCGTCAATATTGTCATACTGTTCATAAAACACAGAGGAAATAGGAGAGGCATAGCTTGTGTCTTCTTTCAGCGTCAGGAATTCGTTATCGAATATCTTGAAATTACTCATCAGGAAAACAGCCTTGTTGTAATCGTAATTATTAGAGTATTTTTCATAGAAAATAACGTCTTTGTATTCATACATCGCCTTGAAGAATGCGTCAAAATTATAGTCTTTCGGAACAAATAATTTGGAAACATTGCGGCATCCCAATCCAAAATACCTAAAGATATCTTCGCCAAGATTAACTAAATCTTCATACGTTTCTTTTCCGTTTAAAACAGCAACCGAATTACGGTTTTTTCGAATGATACTTGGTTTGTCCTTGAAATAGAATTCGAAATAACGTGCCGTATTGTTGCTTCCGGTAGCAATGACTGCATCAAAATTTTCAAGTTTCCCATCGGTAAAAGCGATGTAATCCGAAAGTTTTGGCTCAACGCTGATCAGATAATTGGCAAGGAATTGTATTAAATGCGGGTCATTTGATGACATCTTAATCAATGCTTTATTTCCTGAAATCAAAACAGAAAGAAAGTCATGGAAACCAACCAATGGAATATTTCCTGCGAGGATTAAACCAACAATTTTAACCTTTCTGTCATCCTGAGCGCAGTCGAAGGAATAGTTTGACAACCATTGGTTTAAATTTTCTTCGGTCAAAGCTTCTGCCCACGACTGAACAGAAAAATAAACCTGTTCCGGTGTAAACCATCCATTGTGTGATTGTGATAATTCGATTAAATCCTTGAACTTTTCAAAATACAAATCATTATGAAGAACATCAGCACGAAGAACTTGTTCATTCAATTTAAATTGACTTAAGAATTTGCCTAACTCAACAAAAGATAATTTTGTGTTAATTGAATTCATTTAGATTTGTTTGTAAAGCGTTTAGATTGTAATTTTGCGCAAAAATAAGACAATAGAAAATAGAATAAAGAGAAAAGACAACATAATTGTTTATATTCTATTCTCTAATACTCTTTTATCAAAAATAATTATGGCAATCATTATAACAGACGAATGTATCAATTGTGGTGCCTGCGAACCAGAGTGCCCAAATACTGCAATTTATGAAGGCGCAGATGATTGGAGGTACAAAGACGGAACCAAACTCAGAGGCAAAGTAATTTTACCTGACGGAACCGAAATAGATTCTGAAGCAGCACAAACTCCAATCTCTGATGATATTTATTATATCGTTCCGGGTAAATGTACGGAATGCAAAGGTTTTCATGAAGAACCACAATGTGCGGCTGTTTGTCCTGTAGATTGCTGTGTCCCTGATGATAACCATGTTGAAAGCGAAGAAACGCTTCTGAATAGACAAGCATTTCTTCATAATGAATAAAAAAATCCTGTGTTTAAAGCACAGGATTTTTAGTTAAGTATTTAGGTAGGTTGATTATTTCTGCAGAGTATATGTTTCTATGGTGACTTTATCTGTTTTTTCATCATAAGTTTCCAAAACCAGATTTCCATTGGCATCAAAATAACCCACAGAAAATTTATCCTTGTTTTTATAAATGTAATTATTGTTTGAGGTTCTTCTCAAAACGGAAACATTATTCGGACTTGAAACAGTGTAACCTGCTTTATCGGAAAGCACATGGTATCTTTCTCCGTTATAAGAATAATAAGCAGAATGGTCAACATCAACAACTCGCTCCTGTCCATCAACGTTGACCGTTGTCGTAACGGTTGCCTGCGTTGGTGTAGGCTGGATGTCGGTATTTAATGTTCCTTTAGGTACTTCTTTGAGTTCGATATCCTGAACCTCTTTTATTTCTTGTTTTTTTACAACCTTATGTTCTCCTTTATTATCCTTTACAGTTGTTGTTGTTTCAACGGTTTCGATTTTCTTGTTTTGATTTTGAGCCTGTAAACCAAACGAAAGAAGAAGCGTAAATATTCCAATTATAGTTTTCATAATAATTAATTTTACGATTAGTATGTTGTAAATTTAGCCCGTTATCAAATCAAAACCATTACATGATTTTTGGATTGAGTTATACCTTTTACACATAAAAAAATCCTGAGGGTGAGCTCAGGATTTTTATTGCTATTCAGTTTTTTTAAATTAAAATTTGAAATTAAGTCGGGTGTAGTAGTAAGCACCGCTAAAGCCCATTTGAACAGCATCCCAGTATCCACCAGCTTCAGTATTTCCTGACTCATCCTGTTTCGTAGGGTAAATGTTGAATAAGTTGTTGCTTCCAACACTTAATTTTAATTGTTTTATCAATTGGAAACCAAGTGTTAAATCGGTTACAATTTTTGGATTATAAACATTATCTGCTCCGGCATAATCTACAAGAACTACTTTGCTGAATCGTGTAAATGCCAATCCGGTATCAAACCATTTTCTTTCATAATTTAAGTTTAGTCCAAATTTATTATTTGGAGCAGAAGCTTTTAAGAAGGCGATTTCACGAGCTCCAAAAAAGGTTTCCTGATCTAAGCTTCCGTTATTAACGTGTGTCACTTTCATACTGTTGATGTTACCAACCAAAGTAGCTCCCATTTTCGAACTTCCGAAAGTGTCTTTCCATGACATAACAATATCAACTCCCTGAGTAACCGTACTCACCCCATTTACGAAAAACTGTGCAGAATCAACACCCAGGTTTAAAGCCGTTGCATCAAAATAACCGGTAAGTACAATTCTGTCGCTTACACTGATTAAGTACCCATCAACCGTTGCGGTGAATTTTCCGAATTTTCCGGCCAGACCCACTGAACCGTTTCTTGATTTCTCTTCTCTCAATTTATCAATTCCAAACCCCTGCGTTACCGCACTTCCGTTGGCTGCCAATAAAACTTGTGAAGCACCGC
>DBIH01000199.1 GCA_002296885.1 Flavobacterium sp. UBA807
TTGGAGTAAACATTTTGCGGTATATTTTTAGAACTGGAGCAATAATAACTTTTATATTCCTTTGTTCTAATTCTTCTCTTAAAGGACCATCAACCGGAATTACAACAATTGGATTAAATCTTGATTTATTTAATTTTGTGAGCAGTAATAGTAGGGTTTTGTCAGAGCCATATAGATCTGCTGATTGATGAATAAAGAGGATATTAGTCATTTTGTAAAAGTTTTGCGTCGTTTTTTAAAACCAATTCCCGATAACAAATTAAGAACCCTATAACTATTGCTTTAGTATCTGCAACAAAATAATAACCCATGAAAACCCAATAAGAAACAAATAGGAATAAACCAGAGCCAACCATGAGGTAATTGATTTGTTGAATTATTGGCACATCTGTTTTTTGCAATCTGAACAAAAGAAAAATTGACATTAAAAGGAAAAAAACGCCCAACAAACCGGACTTAAGAAAAACGGTCATGAATCCGTTATGAAGTATAGATATATATCTTAATTCCATGTCGCCAAGCCAGATTTTTTGTTTTAAGTCTACTTGAGATCCCAGACCCTGACCAAAAAGAATAGAATAAAATCCGTCTCGCGATACTTGCCTTGTGGTCATAATGTTTTCATAGGAACGATAATTATCGTTAAGGTCTTTCCAGTTCTCTCTATTAATCTTTGTTTTGAAAGGTTCGATTGGTGCCACTTTTATTTTATATAAAAAGGCTTCGATTCCCGCACCATTCCTTTTGGGGTTTATATAGAGTATTGCAGAATAGCCAATTGCTGTTACAGTAATAAATGTAATCAATACGGTTATTAACCTTCTGTTTACTTCAAAGTATCCTTTTAGTGCCATAAACAAAATAACAAACTGAATGAAGTTTGTTCTTGCCAAATACATAAACGTTGAAATCGTAATGATAACCGTATATAAGAGCGTTTTTTTTCTTGAAAACTTTAAACCGAATTTTTTGTGAAATACTAATATTATTAATGCGTAGACCTCAAAATCACTAAAATATCCTGCATAAAAACGAAGATCATTTACGGTCAAAGTTTTAAACAATAAAATTCCGGTTGCTATTAAAAAAAAGTGATAGGCCGCTATAAATAACGCTATATAAATTATTGTTTGAAAAGCTCTTCCTGGAAATTTTTTACATAATTGATATCCTATTAATAATCCAAAAACAGGTTTAACCACATAGGTAAAATCTCTAATTATGAAGTACGTCTGATGATCTTTAAAGAACATAACAACTACTGCTATAAGAAGTATGGCGGCAAAACAAGCCAATTGTTTTAAGATGCTTAAAGAGTAATTTTTTTGTAGTGTAATTAAAGCTGACATTGACCAAACAACAAATGTCAATTCATAGATATTAAAGTAGGGAATTACCAAGCATATGGCAAAAAGGAACTGGTATAAACTTGCTGTCTTAATAGTTGTTGCCATCTATTTATTCAATGGTTTTTAAAATTTTGGCCGGAACTCCTCCAATAACCACATTGTCGGGGAATATACCATTAACAACTGCCCCTGCTGCAACTACTGAATTGTTACCCACTATACAGCCATCAAGAAAAGTAACTTTAGCTCCAACCCAAATATTGTTCCCAAGCTTGATGCCTTTTGACGTTACTCCCTGTTCTCGAATAAGTTTTGATTTGTCTGAGAAATTATGATTTTCCGAATGAAAGGAAATAAAAGAGCCCATGATTACGTCATCTCCTATTTCAATGCCTCCGGCTGCTCCAAAATGAGTGTAATCCCCAATCGCTGAATTGTTCCCCATTTTCAATCCCTTTCCGTATTTAGAAAAATGGCTTGTCGAGGTTAATACAGAAAAAGCCCCGATTTTAACACAGTCTCCTAAAACTATCTTTTCAGATGAAAATCCATCCAATATACAAAGTCTGCCTATTGTAACACTTTTTCCGAAAATTATGTTTCCCGGATTCATTATTTTGGAATCGCTTCCGATAAAAACTTTCCTTCCTGTTTTAAAATAACCCCTAACCAACATTTTGGCACGATTATAAAGAACTGAATATATAAGTCTGTCAGGAATCCTATCATCTATCTGATACGTTTTTCCTGCTTTAGAAAGCATTTTTTGGAAAAGTTCTTTAATCATTCAAAAACAAATTTTCTACAAGTTTCAAAAATACAATAGTTTTTAACTTGTACGAACAAATAAGTCTTTTTTAATGAGATTATAAAAAATGGCTGCTGTAATGATTTCTGTTGCAATTAGTGCAAAAAAGACTCCTAAAACATTATAAAACGGAGTAATTATCACAATAATCACAAGGCTTATTATTGTAATTATCATTACTGTTTTTACATACTGCCTTTGCTTGTTTGAACCAAGCACCAATTGCTTCAGTGGAATGGAAATACTTTGAAATATAGGAATTAATATTGCAATTTTTAACAAATCACTTATTTCCTTAATTCCTTTTGGATTAAAGTAAGCTACAATTTTGAATGAAAACAGCGCGATTAATAGCATCGAAGTAATGACGAAAACTCCATTTAATCCGTTGTATACCTTCCAAAAACGAAGTGCTTCTCGTTTACTTTTGTCTAACAAATAACATACTCTTGGATAGACAAAATTGAAAAACAGCAAAAGATAGGTTTTAAAAATCACTATAATCTGATCAACGATTTTGTATTGTCCAGCCATAGTATTGCTTCCAAAAAAACTAATCAAAACAATTGGCGAATACATTTGAAGAGAAACAAATATCTGGGACGAAAAAATTGAGAAGTTATGCCTTATAATTTTCTCTACCTCGGTTTTTTTCAAATTAGAAAATGAAAACGAATGGTTATAAAAAATATAAAACCAGGCAATTCCATTGGCCACTATCATCCCGATACCCCAAATAAGATTACTGTAAATATAATCTCCTGGTTTTTTTAGAAACAGGAAAACTCCGATTAGATAAATTACTTTTGAAAGTATGTTTAATATTGTTATCCATTTAAAATTCTCTATCCCCTGCAAAAACCATGTTGGATTGATGAATTGGCCAATAACCATAGATAAGCTTAAAAAGAAAAGAGCTTTCTCTTTACTGAAATATGGTATAAAATAGAATGCTACTGAAACCAAAAGTAACATTCCTAAAAGTAAAATGAATTTGGCTGCATAGGTAGTAATGAAAATGCTTTCTAATTTTTCATTGCTATCCCGGTTAACAGCTACATCTTTTACGCCGACAATTTCTGAACCATAATCAATAAAAACCATGATAAAAAAAGCAAGCGCCATACCAACACCTATTTTTCCATAACCTTCTTCTCCGCATACAGACACAATATAGGGCACAACAAGTAAAGGCGTAATTAAATTAAACCCCTGTCCAATACCATAAACAAAGAATTTTTTAATAAAATCGCTTTTTAATACACTTTGAACTTTTTGTTTCAATCTTATTGAATTTGATTAATACCAAAAAAACAAAAGTTCAAAATAAAGATATTTTGAACTTTGAGTTATTTTTAAAATTTAAAAAATCTGTCTTATTATTGTGTTCCAAATTTTTTCAACGCATTCCCCAATTCTATCTCTTGCGGATAAATTGAAGCTTGCATTACTTTTCCATCTTTTACAACCGGAATAATCGCTCCTGTAGTTGGGTCGAATTTACAATGATTTTCATCAGCTCTAAAGTACTGCCCAAGTTGTGCACCTACAATGTCTAGTTTTTTACCATTATATTCAAAATTCAAACTTTTTAAATAAATAGTATCTGTAGCGGTTTGTTTCAATCCTAAATCAAAGCGCAATTCTGTTGGATACACATCTTCAGGTAAATTAAAATTGACTTTTTGCTCTTCCGGGTTTCCAGGAACAGATGACCAAACCACAGTTTTGCCAAAGTTAATAGTACCGTCTTCTGTGTAAAGCAAACAAAAATCATCTGTAGTTTTTGAAATAACATTTACCGTTACTTTAAATCCTTTGTTTTGAGTTTGCGCCGTTTCACCTTTAGCTTCTTCGTCTTTAATTTTACAACTTGTCAAAGTTACACTTACAATAAGGAAACAAATTATTTTTTTCATCTCTTTTTATTAAATTGAATTTTGATGTAAAATAAAGGAATTTTGTAGTAAATAACAATTAATTTTTTAGTTTTACGTGCAATTAATTAAACATCATATTTTATGACAATAAAAACTCAAAATAAACAGTTCTTATTGTATTTATTTTCCTTAACTGTAAGCTTTATTGCGTATGGTTTTGCATTGACAAATTTTAGCTTGACCATTGATAGTGAAAGCCCTGTATATCCTCAATATTCATTAGAACACGGCCGATGGGGAACAAATCTTGTTCGTTATCATTTGTTTAATGGACTCTATCCTTACTATACTTTATTATTTGGCCTTTTGTTTTTGAGTTTAACGGCAGTTGAGATAACTAAACTTTTTAATTTAAAAGGAATTTATGCCTTTATATTTTGTTTGTTATTTTTAAGTTTTCCTCAACATGCTTATCAGTTGGCGTTTACTATGCAAGCTGATGCTGTTCCGCTTGCTTATTTTACAGGCACACTTGCTGTTGTTTTTTATTTGAAGGAAAGTAAAACTAAACTCTGGCAAATTGTCAATTTGTTCATAGCTGTAGTGCTTTTGGTATTTACTATTGCTACCTACCAAATCTTAGTTTATGTGCCAGTTATATTGTATATTATTTACTTCTTTATACAAATTAACAAACCCGAAACTAATTTAAAACTGGAGTTTAAAAAAGCATTTATATTCGCGGGTTTGTTGTTACTAAGCGTTGCTATTTATTTTTTAACCGTAAAATTATTC
>DBIH01000155.1 GCA_002296885.1 Flavobacterium sp. UBA807
TTTCATAAAACTATTATTTTTTCTTTAGCAAGTTATATTCTTTGACTACAATAACCAAAAGCAATACTGCGGCTCCGGTCATTAGCCAACCTCCGGTATCCGGAATGGAATAAGCTCCAAAATTTAGTAACTGTTTATATCCTAATAATGGTGGTTGATAAGCCATCCCCGGAACTTTAATAGCTGCATCAGGGTTGAGATTATGTCCATATTCATAATTCCATCGGTAGAAATCAGCGGCAGCTAAAAGTATAAAAACGGCATAAGTAATTAAAAAAACTTTAACTCCCTTTCGTTTATTAATAAAAACTAAGAGTATAGAAATCAAAGCGAATACGCCAAATACAACAGGCAGTATCTTAAATTCCGGAAAGTTTTCAGTATGAAGAGTTGCCATACCAATATAATGATTCAATCCATTGATGATGTCAACATCACCTCCAATTTTATTAGCAAACAATTGCAATACCAAGCCTTCAGGATATTGAGGTGCTTCTAATTCAATCCGCCACATCGGTACAAACAAAGAACCTGCAAAGAGTGCTGAAACTAGCAAAAGTAAAACTTTAGAGAGCAAGGAAATTTTTTGAGTTTTCATAATTGAAAAATAAAAAGGAGCAATTTTTAAATTGCTCCTTTGATGAATTGATTTTATTTTTGGGTTGGAGCGGGTAAATTAGTTCCCAAGCTATAGGTAATCGGAACTGAGCTACCTGTTGGAGACACTCTGATATATCCTTGCATTTCTTGGTGCAATGCACTACAGAAATCGGTACAATAGAACGGGAACATACCTACTCTGTCCGGATTCCATTTTAAAGTGGCGGTTTCTCCTGGCATAATTAGCAATTCGGCGTTGCTGGAACCCTTAATAGCAAATCCATGTGGTACATCCCAATCTTGCTCTAAGTTTGTAATGTGGAAGTAAACTTCATCACCCATTTTGATACCTTCAATATTATCCGGTGAAAAGTGAGAGCGGATACAAGTCATGTATACATCAATACGTTTACCGTTACGAACAACTTTGGTTTCTTTCTCTCCTTTGGTCACAAACGGATGTTTGTTGTCTTCTAATTTATAGAATTTCAATTGACCATTATTTCGAATTAAATCAGCAGGAGCTGCTTGTGCGTAATGTGGTTCTCCAATGGTTGGGAAATCCAATATTAATTGCATTTTATCACCGCTAATATCAAAAATCTGTGCCGATTGTGCTAACTCGGGACCTGTCGGCAAATAACGGTCTTTGGTAATTTTATTATAAGCGATAAGATATTTTCCAAATGGTTTTTTACTGTCTCCACCAGGAATACATAAGTGACCAACAGAATAATAAGTTGGAACTCTGTCTAATACTTTAAGTGATTTAATATCCCATTTTACTACTTCAGATGACACAAAGAAAGTAGTGTAGGCATTTCCTTTTCCGTCAAACTCTGTATGTAATGGTCCTAAACCTGGTTTTTGAACTTCACCGTGAAGAGCTGCTTCGTATTTAATTACCGGAATACCATCGTATTCACCTTCAAATTGTTTGTTTTTGATAGCTGAAATTAATTTATCAAAACTAAACACAGGAATTAATGCTGCTAATTTTCCTGAACCTACAATGTATTCTCCTGTTGGGTCAACATCACAGCCGTGAGGCGATTTAGGGCAAGGAATCATATAGCAAATATCTTTCAATTCTTTTGAATCTAAAATCAATACTTTTGTTTTGATTTCAGATGTTGCAGTATGAGTGCTTTCATTATATACGTTGTGCGCATACTTTGTCGGAGTAAGTTTTCCTTTTCCTGCCTTAATATACTCTTCCGCTTTTTTCCAGTTTACCGCCATGATAAAATCTTTATCTTTTTGTGATGCGTTCACTTCAAGCAAAGTATTAGCTTGTTCAGTATTATAGCAAGAGAAGAAGAACCATCCGTGTGATTTTCCTTTACCGGCATGAGATAAATCAAAGTTTACTCCGGGGCATTGAATTTGGAAAGCAATATCCATCTGACCTTCTTTACCCACTTTCACAAAACTTAAATGTCCTTTAAAATTTTGTTTATAAGTATTGATAGGTACATCACCATTAGAATTATCCGGTGGAACACTAAAACGAGTTCCGGCCACTACATACTCTGTATTTTCGGTGATGAAAGGAGAAGAGTGATTTCCTGCGCTGTTAGGTAACTCAATAATTTCTTTCGTTGTAAATGTTTTTAAATCAATACGAGCAATACGAGGAGTATTGTTAGCATTGCCAAACACCCAACGTCCATCTACTTCTCCGTTTGTATGCGACATTTCGGTATGGTGTAAATCATCCCATGGCACAAAACCGTGTGAAGTGTTTAACATTGGTTTGGTTTCTTCATTATACCCATAACCTTTTTCAGGATCAACAGAGAAGACAGGTATCACACGGAATAATCTGCCGCTTGGCAAACCATAAACACTCATTTGTCCGCTAAATCCTCCAGAAACGAAGTTATAGAACTCATCATATTTTCCCGGAGCTACATAAGCCTTTTGAGCAGCATCACCACTCACGGCATCACCGGAGTTTTTTGGTTTACAGGAAATGAACAAAGCACTCCCCATAGCAATAGCAACTATTGCTTTCACAAATTTATTTTTCATTTTGGTATTAGATTAGATTAACAATCCTTTTAAACCTTTCAGTGATCAGATTGCATATTTTCGGTTATTTTACTCCGTCAATTTTTCGCATGTATTCTAAAATATTCCTAGCTTCCGCATCATTTAAACCCTGATTTGGCATACGAACTAAACAAATTTCCAATTGAGCCTGCAATTTAGGATCTTTAGTTATCATTGGATCAGGATTAGTAATAAAATTCATAATCCACTGTGGTTCATGACGAGAGGTAACTCCGTGCCAACCAGGACCAACTAATTTTTCGTCAGTAGGTTTATGACAAGAAGTACATTTTACGCCTGCTATTTTCTCACCTTCAGTTGCCATAGTTTGGTCTAACGTTGCTCCCAAGTCTACTTTATCAAATTTTCCTTCACCTCTTTTAGGGTCATAAGAAGATGGGTCAGCTTTTGTGGTAGCTTCCTCTGTAGTTGGTTTTGAAAAATCATCGCCTGATTGTTCCTT
>DBIH01000179.1 GCA_002296885.1 Flavobacterium sp. UBA807
ATTAAAACCTTCAATTTTAGAACTCAACCGTTCAAGCGGAAATATAATTCCTTCAATTGGCCTCTCATTTGATATGGCCTTTAGGCATTTTATATAATCTACTATCAGCTCTAATTGAGAACTGCTTATTGCATTCAATTCTTTTTTAAGTTTTTCTATTATTGGTTTAAATTGAAAATTTAATTTTTCTTTAATTTTTGTCAACTCATTTAAGCTTCCTACCATATAATCTAACTCTACCTTTCCTTCTGAAGTCAATAAGTACTCATAAAGCGATTTTTCATTTATAATCAAATTAATTTTGTCAAATTTTTCAGGAAAGGCTT
The DNA here is from genome assembly GCA_002296885.1 of Flavobacterium sp. UBA807. Taxonomy (GTDB): domain Bacteria; phylum Bacteroidota; class Bacteroidia; order Flavobacteriales; family Flavobacteriaceae; genus Flavobacterium. The sequence continues at coordinate 327 of DBIH01000179.1, forward strand.
CAACCAATGGAATATGATTTGAATTCTCTATCGTTCTAATGAGTTCTGAATCAAATTTTAAATCTAAAATATTAATCTTAGTTTTTTCAATTAAAAAATCATCAATTTCTTTTAGCTTATTAATATATTCCTCCTCTGTTTCACTATCTCTCATCTTGTAATAAATATTTTCAATGCATTTTTCCAAAACTTCTTTCCCAAAATTTATATTATATGTACATAATTGCTGATGAAAATAATTCAGTCTTAAATTATTCGGGCTGTCTCTATTAATATTCAATGCTTGATTTTTTAAATTTGGCCAATATGTGTTATCTAATTGATGGTTACCTATCAAATCTAACTCCCTTATCTTGTCGAGAATTATTGGGATTTTTTCATAGCTGGTTACGCGTAAATTATCTAATTTCAAATTTTGAAACTCTTTATAAAAATTATTTTTAAATGCCAAAGGATTACTTCTAAATTTCTCTAATTTCATTTCATCTCCAGTATAAAATAAATTTTGAATCTCTTTTGAATAAATAATTTCTTCTGCCATATCTATTGAAACACCAAAAGTTATTGAAGAAATATTTTTTTGTAAATCAGTATCATTAACAAAAATCATTTTTACTGAATTGTGCACGTATTTATTATTTAAAATTTGGGAAATAGGATTTTCTATTATTTCCTTTTTTGCCGACACAAATAAAGCCAGATATTTAAATTGAATATCTCTATTAATAACATATACCGTAACTAGCTCGTTTATAAAATTTATTATTTGTCTTGGTGTTATAATTTCCTTTAAGTACCCATCAAATATTCTTTTTATATTATCAATTTCTTCTTTAGGTATTATATCGTTGCCAAAAGCAAATTCAAGTTTTTCCTCAAAAAGCTTCTCCCAATTAGATGGAATCGGTGGTGTAACTCTAAATTTCACAGAAAAAGTTTTTTCAATCAATCCAATTCCAATTTCTTCATCATTTTCGTCTTCTCCAAAGGCTTTTACAATTTTGGATTCATCATATGGAATGATAAGCCATATGTTATTATGATTTTTATTATCGTTTTTATCAGCAAAAAATATATTTACTGTTGACCATAATGACTTTATTTTATCTTTTGTAAGCCTATCAATATTATCAATTGTTAATATTAATGTTTTATCATTCTGTTCTAATCTATTATTTATAAAATCTAAGAACCCCCTAAAGTTTTTATTAGAAGGTTCATTTTCCATTACAAAATCTGTTGTGTCTGTTTTGAGCTCCTTCCCTTGAAGTAGGGGGAACAACTTTCTTATTATTTCCTTTTCACTTAATTTTTTATCTTTTGAATTTTCTTTAATCCAATTGTACTCTTTAAAAAGCTCATTAATCCCAATGATTGCTATTCCTATTGGCATCATAAAAACCACTAGAAATTTTTTTAATAGAGGGTTTGAATAATAAGGATAGAAGTCTGATTCGAAAAAGAAAAAAATCTCTTTTAAAAAAGCATATAATGCAACAGATGAAAGAAGTAAAACCCAAAAAAATTTAACTTCTGGAAATGATCTTTTTGTGGAATTTATAGTTTTACCTGTTAACTGTTTCTTCTTTCCTTCCCATTCTAAATCAATAAGATTCGGGTTTTTAATTTCAAGAAAATCAATTAATTCTTCCAATATTGCTCTTCTATTTAAATCTTCCTGGTGCCCCCACGTATCAAAGACAAAATGAAAATATTTTTGATCAATTAGTTTTTGTTTTTCTAATATCTTTATAATATTTGACTTCCCTGAACCCCAATCTCCTTCCAAACCTATTACTTGTCTTTGAATTTTATTATTTCGATTAGAAATAATCTTGCCAATTTCAGCAGCAATTTTATCATGAGATTCCCCTTTGAGAGAATCAACACCTTCTGGAGAATTTGAGATGTAAATTGGAAAATTTTTCTTTTTCATAATTTAATATTATAAATAACAATATCGTTCTCAAAATGAGAGCAAATTATTAATCGCATTAAATTTTGTGGTATTTGTTTAATCGAGTGAGTGCTAATATACCAAAATAAATTTTAACATTTTAAAATTTCATCCGTTTTTAAATTCACCCAAAAAAAACCCAGTCTTTCAACTGGGTTTCTCAATCACATTCAGTACAAAATTTAAGCAGCATCTTTCTTATCATCCTTTTTCAGTTTCGCAGCACGCATTCGGCTGATGTTTTTACTAATGGTATACTCATCCTGCGTAACCGTGTCCTTAAAGATAATCTTCCCTTTATTGGCAATCTTAGAAATAAAGACATACAAGGCATTATATTCCCCAACATTGATTTCCGTCAGTTTCTTCAAACGGTTCATGTATTCGTTTTGCAATCGGTTTTTCGCTTCAAGCTCCACTTTATAACCGTCCAAAGTAGTGGCAAAATCTGTCGGCATTCCCTCTGCCTCAAGTTCAGCCTGGTGTTTGGTAACAAACTGTTCAACAGCTTCAACTTTCAGGATCGCAGCTTCAATGTTATGAATAAAAAGGTCGCGTTTAAGCTTGGTAATTATGCTGGTATCTAAACCGGCATCAGCAATATAACTGTTCAAAACGGTTAGTTCATTATTCAGCTCGGTAGCCGTTTTATATAGGCTAACTGTAACATTTTTTTGTTCATCTGTTACAACCACACTGCTTTCCAGTTTCTTTACAAAAGTCAGCTTTTCAATAAAAGCGTTTAAAAATGCAGTGTCCAATTTAGGAAACTTGGCAGCTATGACTGCCTGGTCTCTCTCAAAGCTTGGCAATATAAAATCACCCAAAGCGGTGTACTCTTCTTTACGTATTTTTGTTCTCATGATAATGAAGTATTAAAAAATTAAACAATATTATTTTATTCAGTACACGTGTATGCAAAGCACAAAACAAAGCATGTGCCAAAATTCTTATATTAATAAAAGTTTAACACATTACTAATCAGGAACTAAAACTCTTAACCAAGAAACATAAGCCAAAAATCTTGGGACTAACCATTCCAACCTCGGGGCCTGCTTATTTTACTTCGGGACTTAAGACATCAACTAAGGGACTTTGCTCAATGACAAGGGGACTTCACACATTGACAAGGGTCCCATGCCATTTTATCTTGGGACCTAACACATTGACTAAGGGACCTTAAACTATGACAAGGGGACTTTGAATTCTGACAAGGGTCCCTTAACAAATTACTAAGGGACTTTTAATTTTACCTCGTCCCCATAAACAAAAAACCTTACTCAAATAGCATCCGTTATGATTTAAAGCTTCGTTGCTTTGTTTTCTAATTCTAAAGCAGAAGTTCTTAGAAAGTAATCTTTTCGGCAGAATAGTCCCGGCAAAGCTCCGAGATTCAGGAGCGAAGCGACGCGGAGTTTGCAGGACGGTTTTAAGCGAAGCTTAAAAATTCCTTCGAAAAGGGTCCTTTCTTTTGGTTCGTTTTCTTTGGACAAGCAAAGAAAATGAACAGAAAACAAGCCTTGATCTTTTGGTTCTTTTGCATCAAGGCAAAAGAACATTAACACCTGATTCCCACAAGCAACCATTTATTTTGCATTTGTTAAAAAAAGTTTACCCTTACTCCCATCCAATCAAAAAAAACCCTATATTCGTACCATTCGTCATTGCGCCTCCCTTCGCTCGACACCCAACCTACACAAGTGTAACCCCTGCCGAATGTGTGCAGGAATTTAGGACATTCGCAATAATTTTATGGAAGACCAATCGAGACTATCCGCCAACAGACGCAAAAGCATGCAGCAGTTTATCTTAAACAGCCTTATTGCCGACATAAAAAA
>DBIH01000069.1 GCA_002296885.1 Flavobacterium sp. UBA807
GAGTTGCAGGAGTAGTTACCGCAATATTAACCTGGGAAATAGTTGCAGGCACGTTGTTTAAAGTATCTGCACCACTACCGTTATTGCTTAATACGTTTCCGATATTAGGATTTCCTGTAGTACCATTTCCTCCGTTAAGTGCATCATTTTGAGCAACAATTACCGGACATTTTGAAATGGTAAACTGGAAATTACATCCGCTGGCAGCACTTGGCGGAACTGCATAATAAGTTACAGTTGATCCGGCAACCAGCGGTATTGGATTAGCATTTGTATATTGTACTGTATTCGTAGTTACAGGGAATGAATTGTAAAATAAAGAACCCGCAGGGAAGAACGATGCAATTTCAGATGGCGATACAGTTGTATTAGCACTGCAATAAGAGAACGCTCTAATTACAGGAGTATTACCACAATTTTGTTGAACATAATTCAACCCATCAATAGTAATATCAAGCGGTTGTGGGATTGGCTCCCCAATACAGTTTCCATTTTGAGAATAGCCCTCGATAAAGGGTTTACTGTCAAGTTTTATACCTGTTATTGCTCCCGTACCAGACATAAATCCGGCGGCTTGAAGTGCATTTCCACAAGAAGTATTTACTAATATTGAACAATCTGTTGTTGCTCTTAATTTAAATTTTAGTTTTGCCAATATAGTATTTGGATTCGCAGGTAATGGCAAAGTGCCTAAATCCCATACGATTGAACCAGTCGCTCCTAAGGTAGGGTCGAAAGTTACTGAGTTAGGGGTTGGCAGCGGAGTGAAAAGAACTGTTCCGGTTGCGCTTCCGGCCACATAAGTAGCATTATAAGGTATTGGAACAACAACTCTAAAACTGTTTACAGCTTCTGTACCTAAATTCTTAATATCAACATTGAAATCCATATCCTGACCAGGTTGAGTCACATAAGGCATTGAGACAACCGGAGTACCGTTAATTGCTGTAGCGGCTAAAGTTCCTTCAACTTCAGGGACATATGCATCAACCGACATTGCTATTGCAAAGATAGAATATGTATCTCCATTCGTTCCATAAAGGAACGTGGTCGATGTTTGGTTGTTACCAATAATTGTATTATTTGTATTTGGTACATTTATGGTTGCTATGTCTATACCTGTATTATTAACAAGGTTAGGATTTCTGGTTCCTCCCGAGTTGATAGAAGAGTTAAAGAAGTTAGTGGTAGAATTTCCACTATGGCTTAATGCAGTATAGGTATTTGTATTCAGGTTTCTGATTTTGAAATAGTCACCTGTATAAGAAACGTCACCTTCACTGGCCATAACACCAAGTTTCATTCCAACGTTACCTGTTTGAACTGTGTTAAAGCCCGATACAGGTAGTTGTATACCTGCAGATGAATTGGAAGCTTCAACATAAGCATAACCATCAAAAATGGTTACGTCTCTCCACTTCATCTTAGAATTTTCATAAATAACAATCATACCCCATCCACCAGAATATCCTGTTCCGCTGGATGCACCTCCTTCTAATAAAGCCATATCAGCAACTGTATAGCTACCGATACCGTACTGTCTTACATAAGAAGTAACCTCTACATAAGCCGAATATATATTATCTTCAGTGTTTGAAGGATAATATATATCATTTGAATTTGCCGTAAAAGTTGTATATCCTGAAGCGGTTGGACCTTTAAGTTTGATTACTCTTTTATCAAAGGTTTTTGTAACACCACCTTTGGTTACATTAAAGGTTGCATTTGGTGAACCAGCTCCAGTCCAATATAAACCTGCAAAAACAATGTTCGAACAGGATGGAGTAGAACCATTTTCAACTGGAATATCTAAAGTTGAAGACGATGAGTTGAAAGTGCTTGAATCACCATCAGTATCAACATAAACCATAGATTGGTTATTGTTGTTTGTCGTAGCAGAATAATTCTGAGGCGTCAAACAAGTATTACCCAACATGGTAAAGTCACCTTTTACATTATAAATCTTTCTTTCAGGAGTATATAATGGCGAAGTTCTTTGGGTAAATGCCTTTTTAATTTGAGCATTAGCAGTATTAGAAACTCCAAAAAGGATAACCAATAATACAGCTAACTGCTTAAATTTTTTCACGATTGAGTTAAAGTATAAATTTTTCATATAGTCTCTTTTTATCAATTTTTATTGATTTCTTGAATCTCCTTTGGCTATTTTGTAAAAAAGGTTAAATCTATTGTCATAGTTAACAATGTGGTTAGCGATATTTTCGCTGGTTGTATTTTGACTTGATACAAAATAGATATATTTCAAATTAGGAAAATTTGAAAAGGCTGCTAAATCAATAGTCGAATTTACTTCACTTGCCGTATTGATATTGATAGTTACAATTTCAATACTTTGTTTAGAAGTAATTGAATTGTTCAATTGTCCTAATGAACCTATATCAGTATAAAGGTTCGTAGGCACATCACCATAGGTTTTAGCTTCGCCGGAATAATAATATACCGAAGACTGAACTTGATCCACCAGGACTTTCAATCGTTCGACATTCATTGTGCCGGCATTAGACATACGGGCAGACCCGGTTCCTCTGGTTGAGAAAATGGAATTCATGTCCGTTACCACGATAGTTCCGTTTCTTGTGGCAGAGCCTTGGGCAAAGACACCAGAGCAGAAGGAAACTAACATTAAGATTAATAATAGTTTTTGTTTCATGACTTGACTTGTTTTTTCAAACAAAAAATTTGCTTGATGGTTAAATAATACATTTGGGCTATTTGTTTTCATACAATTAGTTTTTGAAAATAATTTTTATAAAAAAATTACGAAATAATTTCGGGCGTGAAGGAGGTTAGATGTAGGCATATAGGTAGATAGTTATTTTGGGTCATACTATTCGGTGCTAAATTATATACTAAACTATCAACGCACCCAAATTTTTCTACAAACAACACAAAAACTCGTTTAAATGACATTTTTCTTTCATTTTAACGCCTTAGATTGGGTTTCTTGGGTATTCTTGCTTTGATTTTTGACATTTTATTTGGGGTTTTTTGGTTTAAATTTTGTATTTTTAAATTGTTTTACAGTTCGAAAGTAGATAGTTTAATTCACATTACCAAAAAAAATATCGATAAAGTGCATAATTTTATAGATAAAGTGCATAATTTAACATTTATAAATAGAAATAACTTACAAAAATAATTAACACCAACCTGTTTATAACATTTTGAGTTTTTTAACAGTTATTAGAAAAAAAATTTGTAATCTATTTTTGGAAAAATAAATTCAAAATTTAATCTGCCTGTCTATTTTTTAATTTTTGGATGCTGAAATGAAATAGTGTATTAAACTCTTAAATATATTTTTTAATACACATTAAAAACTTAAATTTATACTTTCAAACATCTTTAAGCATCCACTTCATGAAACAGTTAATACTTGTCCGTCATGCAAAGTCAAGTTGGGAAGCTCCGCTTCGTGACTATGACAGACCTTTGACCAATAGAGGGATACATGATGCACATTTGGTTTCCTCTAATATTGGCAATCATATCCCAAAAACTTTTTTGGTCTGGAGCAGTGCTGCTAAACGTGCTTCAGAAACAGCAATGATTTTTGCCCAAAATATTTCTTTTCCCGTTGAGAGTATTGTCTTTAAGGAAGACCTATATACTTTTGACGAAAGAAAACTGGAACAAATAATAAAATCATGTCCAGATGATTATGATAATTTAATCGTATTTGGTCATAATGAGGCAATTACCAATTTTGTCAATAAGTTTGGAAATACTTTTATAGATAATGTATCTACTTCTGGCTTTGTAAATATTATATTTGACCAAAACAGTTGGAAATACATTGAAAATGGCATTACCAAAAAGGTTATTTTCCCCAGAGATTTAAATTAGCATGAGCATAGAGAATAATTTTAGATATATAGACAGAGAAAAAAGTTGGTTGGCATTTAATGCCAGAGTTTTACAGGAAGCCGCAGATGAAGCAGTACCATTACTCGAAAGACTGCGTTTTATTGGAATTTTTTCCAATAATCTTGATGAGTTTTTCCGTGTTCGATATGCCGCTATACGGCGCTTAAGCCTTTCAGGGCAAACAGGTGAAAAGATTCTCGGTGGGATTTCGGCACAACAACTGGTAAAAGACATTACCGAAATTGTAATTAAGCAGCAAGCAGAAAGTTTGCAGATTTTGAATGTTATTGAAGAAGAACTGGTTAAGCAAAATATTATCATCATTGATGAGAATGAAGTCACAAGAGAACATGAAAATTTTATCAAAGATTTCTTTATCCAAAAAATAAGTCCCGAACTCGTAACGATTATTTTAAATGACCTTTCCGAATTCCCATTATTAAAAGATACTTCAGGCTATTTAGCGGTAAAATTGGTAATGAAAAGCGAGCAAAAATCGAGTGTATTAGGTTTGGTAAAAAAAGGGAAACCCGAAGTTCGCTATGCAATCATCGAAATCCCAAAAAATACAAACCGTGTTGTTGAGCTTCCAAATAAAGATGGCAAACAGTATTTAATGTTGCTCGATGACATAATCAGATATAACCTAAGCAGTATATTCAATATTTTTGATTACAAGAGCATTTCTGCGCACATGATAAAAATTACTCGAGACGCCCAGCTCGATATTGATAGTGATATGAGTAAAAGTATGCTCGAAAAGATCGCAACTTCCGTTAGAGACCGGCGTATTGGCGAACCAGTTCGTTTTGTTTTTGATAAGAACATAGAAAAGGACACACTGAACTTCTTTCTCACCAAAATGGGGATTGATTCTTCAGATAGTGTGATCCCCGGAGGAAGATACCACAACCGCCGTGATTATATGAATTTTCCAAACCTTGGAAGATTTGATTTATTATATCCGCCAAGGATACCGTTGCCAGTAGAGGGTTTGTCATTAGATGGTAGCCTTCTGAATAAAATTGCTAAGAAAGATTATCTGGTAAATGCACCCTTTCAGTCGTTTTCTTATCTGATAAAGTTCTTGCGTGAAGCAGCTTTAGATCCAAAAGTAACTTCAATAAAAATTACTTTATACCGTTTGGCAAAGAATTCCCAAATAATAAGCTCACTTATCAATGCCGCAAAAAACGGAAAAAAAGTAACGGTTCAGATTGAGCTTCAGGCGCGATTTGATGAAGCAAGCAATATTTCCTATGCCGAGCAAATGCAACAGGAAGGTATCGAACTTATTTTTGGTATCAAAGGGTTAAAAGTGCACAGTAAAATTTGTGTCATCGATAGGATAGAAGATGGAAAACTAAAGCGCTATGGATTTATTTCTACCGGTAATTTCAACGAAAGTACTGCCCGAATTTATACCGATTTGACATTGTTTACCAGCCATCAGCAAATACTCAAAGACGTTTCAAAAATCTTCGACTTCTTTGATGTCAATTATAGAATTCATAGATACAAACACCTCATAGTTTCACCACATTATACGCGCTCTAAGTTTTACAAACTCATTGACAGAGAAATAAATAACGCTATTATGGGCAAGCCGGCTTATATCAATTTGAAGATGAACAGCATTTCAGATTACCCAATTATCGACAAATTATATGAAGCGAGCAACGCCGGTGTAAAAATTAAACTTCAGGTAAGAGGTATCTGTTCCCTAATTCCGGGGGTGAAGGGAATGAGCGAAAATATTGAAGCAGTTAGTATTGTTGATTATTTCTTAGAGCATACTCGTTCGTATATTTTCTGCAATAACGACAATCCTGAAGTATATATTTCCTCAGCCGATTTTATGACACGTAACCTCGACGGCAGGGTAGAAGTAACCTGTCCGATATATGATGAAGAAATCAAAAAGCAGGTTATTGACACCTTCAACATTGGTTGGAAGGGAAATGTGAAAGCGCGTTTTCATTCGGAAAATTTTGAAAATAAATACAGAGGCCGCGAAGAAGGTCAGCCTATTTTCCGTGCGCAACATGAAATGTATAATTATTATAGAGATAGACTGGAAGGAGTTGAAATTAAACAAATAAAAGCTTAATGATTTCAATTAAAAAATATGCAGCGATTGATATTGGCTCCAATGCCATGCGATTGCTCATTACCAACATTGTAGAACAGCAGGACAAGGAAACGCAATTCAATAAAAGTGCCTTGATTCGTGTACCAATCCGTCTCGGGCAGGACGCATTTACGGTTGGTGAAATCTCCGAAGAAAATATCGATAGGATGGTAGATGCTATGAAAGCATTCAAACTATTGATGAAAGTCTACAAAGTAGAAAGATATAAAGCCTGCGCTACTTCTGCAATGCGTGAAGCTTATAACGGTAAAGAAGTCGCCGACATAGTAAAGGAAAAATGCGATATTGATATAGACATCATCGACGGAAAAATTGAAGCTACTATTATTGCATCTTCCGATTTACACGACTTCCTAAAAACCGACCGCACCTATTTATATGTAGATGTTGGCGGCGGAAGCACCGAGTTTTCTTTGTTTACTGATGGCAATATGATTGCATCCAAATCGTTCAAGATCGGAACCGTGCGTATGTTGAATAACATGGTAAGCGATATCGTTTGGGAAGAAATCGAAAAATGGATAAAAACCAACACTGCCGAATATGATGAAGTTATTCTTATAGGTTCTGGTGGAAACATCAATAAACTCTTCAAACTATCTGGGAAACTACAGGAAAAACCACTTTCCTATTTATACCTGAATTCGCAATACCAATACCTGAACTCACTCACCTATGAACAGCGTATTGCAGAACTTGCAATGAACACCGACCGTGCCGATGTAATTATTCCCGCCACAAGAGTATATCTAAATGCTATGAAATGGAGTGGTGCCCGTCAATTGTTTGTGCCAAAAATTGGTTTGGCAGACGGAATCGTCAAAGCAATGTATCAGGGAAGTTTGTAGTATCAGAACAACAACATTTTTTTTGGCTTATTACTTTTTGAATAGTTTTAGGGTATTATTCTTCTTAATTGTTTCTATGTATTCAAATCGAAATAGTTTTATGAAACAATTTTTAGCGGCATTGCTTATCTTACTATTAACCTCTCAAAGTATTGTAGCGCAGCACGATCATATTCACGGAAAAGTTGTAAATGATAATGATAGACTGCCTTTAGCAGGAATTACAGTAACCTTGTTACCAACTAACAAAACGGCAATAACCGATGAGAATGGTAATTTTATCTTTAATGAAACCCTGGCACAAATTACCGCAATAAAATTTTCGGGTTTTGGATATGAATATCAAATAATAAAAGCAGCCGATTTTAGTTTAGGAGCTGTTATTTCTTTGAAACCCAAAGCAGCCACAACTTTAAATGAAGTTATTGTTAATTCGGGTGCCAGCGTAAAACAGCAAAATCAAATCAGTAAACTAGACATTAAAATGCGGGGCATCACCAATTCGCAGGAAGTACTTCGTATTGTGCCCGGTTTATTTATCGGCCAGCATCAGGGTGGTGGCAAAGCCGAGCAAATATTCATCAGAGGTTTCGACTGTGATCACGGAACAGATATTAGTCTTAATGTTGACGGTATGCCTATCAATATGGTTTCACATGCTCATGGACAAGGATATGCCGATGCCCATTTTATAATTCCGGAAACCATAGAAAGTGTCGATTTTAAAAAAGGAACTTATAATGCCGAAAAAGGAAACTTTGATACTGCCGGATATGTTGATTTTAAAACCGCCAATGCGGTAGATAAAAACACCATAAAGTTAGAAGGAGGTATGTTTAATACGATGCGGGTTGTTGGTGTTTTAAATTTATTAAATGAAAAACAAAAAGCAAATCAGCAATCATGGTACATGGCGACTGAATATAATTATTCAGACGGTTATTTTGATAATCCGCAACACTTCAATCGATTTAATTTCTTTAGTAAATACCATGGAAAAGTTTCTAAGAGTAGTTTTTTAGATATCTCGGCATCAACTTTACAGAGTAAATGGAATGCTTCGGGTCAAATTCCCGACAGAGCTGTAGCAGAAGGATTGATAGGTTTTTATGGTGCTCTGGATCCAACCGAAGGAGGTGTAACCTCGCGTTCCAATTTAAATGCTCAATTGTTTACTACTTTTAAGAATCATGACTTGGTCAAAAATCAAATTTATTACACCAATTATAATTTTGATTTGCATACCAATTTTACATTCTATCTTGAAGATCCTGTAAATGGTGACCAAATCCGTCAGAAAGAGAAAAGAAATTTGTTTGGTTATAATGGCAGCTATAGTCATATAGGATATAGTGGCGAAACAAAATTTACTACCGATGCCGGAATTAACATTAGATATGATAAAACAAATAATTCCGAATTATCACATACTGTTGATAGATATACCGTTATTAATCCAATTAAATTAGGCGATGTTTCAGAATTAAATGCCGGAGTTTACCTTAGTGAAACGATTAAGTTTAATGAAAGGTGGAACATCAATGCAGGCTTGCGATTTGATCAGTTTTATAATCAATACAATAATAAATTAGCCACCGACCCAACACTTAACGACATAGGATTATACAAAGCAAATGCAAATATTGTAAGCCCTAAGCTAAGTGTATATTACCATGCTAATGCTAAGACACAGTTTTACATTGCATCCGGAAGAGGATTTCACTCAAACGATACACGTGCTGTTGTAGTTTCTAATGGAAAAGAAATTTTACCGCCTGCCTATGGTGTCGATTTAGGAACTATATATAAACCAACCTCAAATCTATTGCTGCACTTAGCGGCTTGGTATATGGGATTAAAACAGGAATTTGTTTATAGTGGCGATGGAGGAATTGTAGAAATTACCGGAGCAACCAAAAGAATAGGTCTTGATGGCTCTGTTCGTTGTCAGCCGCTACAATCATTATATATAGATATTGATATTAATTATGCTCACGGTAGATATACTGATGAACACAAAGGGCAGGATTATATACCGCTGGCACCTATATGGAGTTCAACAGGGGGAATTATGTATAAAAACAAAAACGGATTTAATGGCGGGATTCGTTACCGGTATTTATCAGACAGACCAGCTATAGAAGACAATTCGTTAACGGCTAAAGGATATTTTGTTACTGATGCTGTCTTAAATTATACCAAGCCAAGATATGAAATAGGGTTGAGAATAAACAATATTTTTAATACACGTTGGAAAGAAACACAGTTCGCTACTGAAACCCGATTGCAAAACGAAACTACTCCAGTTACTGAAATATGCTTCACGCCGGGAACAAAGTTTATGGCACTCTTAGGCGTAAGTTATTTTTTTAATTAAAGATATTTAGAAATAATAAATCGGATTAGCTGTTAACTTATTCATTAACCTCCAATCCAAACAAATTGCGCATCAGCTCTAAGTTTGGATTTAGTTCTGCCAATCGGTTGTATTTATCCTGATTGGTAAATGCTTTTTTAACTACTAAAGTTTCATTGACTTTAACTTCGATAGTGATGTCGTGATTGTGTAGTTTGCCCCGCAAATATCCTAAAAGTTCCGGGCGTTCTTTCTCAAAATCTATCTTAGAACTTTCATTCGGTAACTCGTGAATGATAGTTGTACCATTAAGAACAGGATCATTTATAGTAAGCAGTGATGCAATAATACGATAACCTTTGTCTTCCATTCGCTGCGCATATTTCAGCCACTGCTCTAACATTTCAGTTTCCGTAAACGGTTCGTTCACATGCTGAACGACTTCTTTCACTGTTGCTTTTAAGTTTTCTGCCATTTCTTTTTTGGCACGAATGCTCGCCAAAGAAATTGCTGAAACTTTGGGTTGGTCTATTATAGTTACCGGTTGTCGGTTGTCGGTTGTAGCATGTTGGTTGTTGGATGTTGGATGTTGGTTGTCGGTTGTAGGGAGTTCAGTTTTTTCTGCAATAACTTCTTCCGGCTTTTGACTTCCAGCTTCCGACTTCTGACTTCTAACTTCAGTTATAGAAAAACTGTTATTACGAAAATACGTTGCGGGAATTATGAAGTCAGGCTTTTTTTTTTCTCCATCAAAAGTGATAGAGGCAAGCTGCATTAAGGTAAGTTCCACCAAAAGGCGTTGATTTTGTGAAACTTTATATTTCAAATCGCAGTCGTTGGCAACATCAATTCCTTTTAGTAAAAACTCCTGAGTTGCTCTTTTTGATTGTTCTCCGTATAATTGTTGTGCTGCTTCTCCCATTTCCAACAATGTCAATGTTGCCGGATTTTTGGCAACCAATAAATCCCTGAAATGTGAAGCAAGTCCAGCAATGAAATGATGACCATCGAAACCTTTTGCCAAAATATCATTATAAGCCAGCAACAACTCTGGAATCTTATTCTCCAAAATCAAATCGGTCACATTAATATAGGTTTCGTAATCAAGAACATTTAGATTTTCAGTTACCGCCTGACGTGTTAAGTTGTTTCCACAATACGAAACCACTCTATCAAAAATGGATAAAGCATCACGCATCGCGCCATCAGCCTTTTGTGCAATAATGTGAAGTGCGTCATCTTCAAACTCTACGCCCTGACTTTTTGCAACTTCTGCCAAATGTTCTTTAGCATCTTTTACCGTAATTCTTTTAAAATCAAAAATCTGACAGCGTGATAATATGGTTGGAATGATTTTGTGTTTTTCGGTCGTAGCCAAAATAAATATGGCGTGCTTTGGCGGTTCTTCCAAAGTTTTTAGAAAAGCATTGAAAGCTGCCGAAGACAGCATGTGCACCTCGTCTATAATATACACTTTATATTGTCCGGTTTGCGGCGGGATTCGAACCTGATCAATCAGGTTCCTGATGTCATCCACAGAGTTGTTAGATGCGGCATCCAATTCAAACACATTGAAAGCAAAATCTTCAAACGGATCGTCATAGCCCGGTTGGTTGATCTTTCGCGCCAGAATTCGGGCACAGGTTGTTTTTCCAACACCTCTCGGACCGGTAAATAAAAGCGCAGAAGCCAAGTGATTATTTTCTATGGCATTCAGCAAAGTATTGGTAATAGCCTGCTGCCCAACAACGTCTTTAAACGTTTGCGGACGATACTTACGGGCTGATACTACAAATTGTTCCATAGATTTTTACTGGATTACAAATATAGAATTTAAGTTGGTTTTGTTATTTGGAAATTGTGTAATTTGGAGAAAACTTATCCACAATTTGAGCATTACTGTTTATTCCCTTTGATAGTCAGTTCGTATAAAACCTTAGCAGCTTCACTTTCAGAATTAGGCGAAAATCCGGCAACGAAAACACCTTTTTCACCAGTATGCGATTTGATACCATAAACAATCGCTTCGTCATCCGGATTGGAGTCACCTTCATAACGATATATATGTAAGATCGTATAGTTATTCGGATTCCTCATGATGGCTTCTTCCTGCAGATTATAATCGACAACAAAATCCATAGCTTTGAGTTCTTCCAAAGCTTTTAAAACAGACGCATAGTGATACCGGTTTTTCATAATAGATTCTTTCCATAAAGATAGTAATAAATCCCGATTCGTAATTCGTAATTTCTAATTCATAATTGTTTATTTTTGCGCCGCAGACCGCCTTATCGCTTTATGCTGAACTTGTTTCAGCATCTGTTGATTTTTAATTTAAATTTCAAAAGATTCCGAATCAAGTTCGGAATGAAGAGGAAAGTCCGGACACCACAGAGTAGCATAGCGGATAACATCCGTCCGTCGGGAGACGAGGACAAGTGCAACAGAAAGCAAGTACAGTTCGGCTGTAGTGAAACCAGGTAAACTCTATGCGGTGAAATTCCAAGTATATCGGCATTTAAGGATTACTCGTCCGTTGCCGAAGGGTAGGAAGCTTGATCTCGTTGGTAACAACGAGGCTAGATAAATGATAAGGATTCGCTTCGGCGGATACAGAATCCGGCTTATAGGTCTGCTTTTTTTAATTAGGAGCGCACGTTTATCTTTCTTTCGCTCATGCTCCCGCTTTCCGCGCTACTTGGTAGCCTGCTCCAATCGGGGCTAAAAGGGATGCATTTCATTTATTAGAATAACTAAAATACCTGAAGCCCACTGGGCTTCCTCCTCTTAATATCAAATGCGCTACTTGGTAGCCTGCTCCAATCGGGGCTATTAAGACGTTATTCTTCCTCTTCTTCACTTTCAAATTCAAAGAAACTAAAAACCGAGCCGCCATAATTTTTCTGAAACGAATAATTCGGCATATGGTCAAGTTTGGTGTGTTTAGAATGCTCAACAACCAGCATTCCTTCTTCATCTAACAATTCATTCTCGAAAATCAGTTCAACAATTTTTTCAAAATCGGTTTGCTTTAAGTCATAAGGTGGATCTGCAAAGATGATATCGTAGTTGCCCGTATGTTTTTCAAGGAATTTAAATACATCACTTTTTATGGCAGTAATATCAAACTCGAATTCCTTTGCGGTTTTCTTGATGAAGCCTACACAGCCCATATCACCGTCAATACATACAATAGGTGAACTTCCACGCGAAGCGAATTCGTAACTTATACTTCCCGTTCCGGCAAAAAGTTCCAATACTTTGAGTTCTGAAAAGTTAAAATGATTATTCAAAACATTAAACAGCGCTTCTTTGCTCATATCGGTCGTGGGACGAACCGGAAGATTCTTAGGTGGCGTTATTCTTCTGCCTTTGTATTTGCCTGAAATTATTCTCATGCGTGAAGCAGGATAAAATGTTCGCGGTTTTTGGCTTCGGAAAAGGAATTGTAAATGGTACTGACATCCATCAACGAGGTGTTTCTAACGTATTTGTAGGCGATGTTATAAAGTGGACTTTCAAGATCAATTTTGCCTAAAAGCTCCAATTTGAAACTTTCCGGATTCAGATGCAATTGTTCGGCAGTAAATAGGATATAGTAAATAAAGTCTTCAGGCGTTTTATAATCGAATGAATTATAAAGCTCCAGTTTTTGATTTCGGATAACTACAATTTCAAAATGCGTATCGCTGACATGCACGAACATTTTGCGCTCGTCATTGTTCTTTGAAATGTCCAATAACTTTTCAATCAGGATGCTGTTTGCGTGTTTGTAATCAAAACTGCCAAACTGGTCTATGAAATAATTGTTCAGGTTTACATACGGAATGTAAACATTGTTCATTTCATATTTTTCTAAGGTATCAAAAGCAAAAAAATCGGTTTCGAAAACTTTGGTGTTGAATTGTAAATAGCTTCCCAAATACTCTTCATCAAACAAAGCCGTCGGAACAAACGTAGACAAATTGTTGCTGTGGATAATCACCACTTCATCAAAGCTCGATTTTATTTCGGGATAATTCTGAAACGCTTCGGTAAATAAGTCTTCGATTTTTGCAGTAGGCGAAACCCTTCCAATCGGAATGTTCTCCATCGTCAAAGGCTTGTTCATCAACGTATCGAAAATGGCATAAGACAAACCATTCAGTGAAACCTGAATCGCCAGCTTCTGATACATTTTATTAATAACATTGGTGTTTTGCCACATATTTAATTGAATTAACAGCGGATGGCAAACTTACAATTTAATACAATATAATATACTAAAAATGTACTATAAATATAAAACGGTTACGCTATATTTGGAAACCAATTTCTGAATATTCATAAAATGACTTCCAGCCAGTTTTACAGCGTGTTACAAAAACAGTTTCCGTTTCAGCCGACTGTAAAACAGGATTTTTTTTTTCAGAAGATTTCCGATTTCCTGACCAATTCCAACTCCAACGAAATTTTTGTTCTCAAAGGTTACGCCGGAACCGGAAAAACAACAGTCATTTCTACCATTGTAAATAATCTCGGTGGCATCAATAAAAAGTATGTTTTATTAGCGCCAACAGGAAGGGCAGCCAAAGTCATAGCCAATTATTCGAACAAAGCGGCGTTTACCATTCACAAGAAAATCTATTTTCCGAAAAAAGGGAAATCGGGAGGGGTTTCATTTACGATGAAAGACAATAAACACACCAATACCATTTTTATTGTCGATGAATCTTCTATGATTTCAGATGTGAATACCGAAGCCAAATTGTATGAAAACGGCTCGTTGCTTGATGACCTGATTTCATTCGTATACAGTGGCAAAAACTGTAAAATGATTCTGCTTGGTGATACTGCGCAACTTCCACCGGTACAATTGGATGTCAGCCCGGCGTTGGATACTGAAAAACTGGCATTGAATTATAACAAGGAAGTCTTTTCAATCGAGCTGGATGAAGTAATGCGTCAGGAAGAACAATCCGGAATTTTATTTAACGCCACCGAATTGAGGGAATTAATGAAAAGTAGTTTCCTTGATGATTTTAAATTCAATTTAAAAGGTTACAAAGATATTGTCCGATTGACCGATGGTTTCGATATTCAGGACGCGATTCAAACTGCGTATAGCAATTATAGCATTGAGGATACCTGCTTCATAGTTCGTTCCAATAAAAGAGCAAATCAGTACAATCAACAAATCCGTTCAAAGATTTTGGACAAAGACAGCGATTTATCGGTTGGCGATTATCTGATGGTTGTTAAAAACAATTATTTCTGGTTAAAAGAAACCGATGAAGCCGGATTTATTGCCAATGGTGATATTATTGAGGTTTTGGAAATTTTTGGTTTCAAGGAATTGTACGATTTCAAATTTGCCAAAGTCAAAATCCGAATGGTAGATTATCCTGACCAAAAACCTTTTGAAACAATGCTTTTGCTCGATACAATTACAAGTGAATCGCCGTCACTAACGTATGAAGAAAGCAATCGTTTGTATAATGAAGTGATGAAGGATTACGAAGGCGAAGCGCAATACCGCAAATTCCTTAAAGTAAAAGGCAATGAATATTTCAATGCGCTTCAGGTAAAATTCTCGTATGCGATTACCTGCCACAAATCGCAGGGAGGACAATGGAATACCGTTTTTATTGAACAACCTTATCTGCCAAACGGCATTGACTTAGATTATATCCGTTGGCTTTACACGGCAGTTACACGTGCTAAGGATAAATTGTATCTAATAGGTTTTAAGGATGAAAGTTTTGAGGATAATTAAAAGTTAGAAAACCGTTTTCTTTCTTCGGTTGCCGTGACGCCTGTTAGTTTCAACTACCCGGAGTTTATTGGTCAGGATGCCTCCTTCGTTCCGCATCAATCCATACCTAAAGTAAAGTCCGAAGAAACTTTTATTACTGTCATTGTGATCACCAACAAAATCAATATTGCCAAATACAAAACCTAATCCCCAATGTTCTTCCAACTGGGCGAAAAGTGTCGAAGAAATTTCCATCATCACGGGTGTTTTCGAATTAAAAAGAGCTCCGGCACCCACAGCAATCTCGTTACTAAAAATTCCAAACTGGCAGGCATCCATGGTTACTCTCATTTCTGCATAGCGTATGCTTGTACTGTCTACAACCATCCTTCTGAATTGTCCCAGTGCTATCCCAACATCAACCGAACCAAATGAACGCCCGAATTCAATATTTTGATCCATTCGTTGTGATAACGTTTCTCCTTTTGTGTCACTTCCGGTCGTTAATGATACAAACATAGAACGTCCATACCATGAACTTTTCACATCAACTATGGTATCTTTTTCATCTGTTTTTCTTAGGGAAAGGTTTTCAGCAATGTTCTGACTATGATTGTAAAATGGGATAAGCAAGCACAGGAAAAAGATATTTTTCATAAAAACAGATTTTAAACAACCACCAAGATAAATATAAAATAGTCACGGTAAAATAATTTCTGCAGATTATAATTTATAGAATGGGTTTAATTTGTATATTGTTACACTTTAACCATAAAAATCACCTCTCATGAAAAAATGTTTTATCTTATTTTTTGTTTTAACTTTTACTACCACATTTTCTCAAACAAATTATGATACTATCAGTTTAAAAAGTGATGCCGATAGCCGTGCCGCAAACAAATATGCTTTAGAAGCGGCAAATTATTTACTGAATACACCTTTTGATAAAAATGATGTTCAACGACTAAAATCTCTTCAGTTTGTATCAAAATGGATGGAAGCGACCCCAGACTTTACCTTTATTTTTGACGCGACGGTTAATGAAAAAGTTGTGAAAGGAAATGAGGATTTATTAGGTTATTATATGGCAGGCATGACTAAATTTTGTCTTGAAAACGAAGACAAATCTAAAAACGATGCTTTGGTGATGGTAAGTACAATAAAAATACTGCTGGCTTATTGTGAAAATCCTAAGAACAATCTAAAGATGCCGCCTGCTTTGCAAAAATTGTCTGATGCCAATAAAAAAGGAGAATTAGTAAAAGCCTTGCAATAAAATAAATTCTGAAATACTTAGAATGAAAATAATCGCCGTTATTCCAGCCCGTTATGCTTCTACACGCTTCCCTGCTAAGCTTATGCAGGATTTGGGCGGAAAAACAGTCATTCAGCGAACTTATGAATCGGCAACAAATACCAATTTGTTTGATGATGTTTTTGTGGTTACTGATTCGATTCTCATTTATAATGAAATCATCAATAATGGCGGCAAAGCCATTATGAGTATTAAAGAACACGAAAGTGGAAGTGATCGTATTGCTGAAGCAGTTGAAAAAATTGATGTAGATATTGTTGTGAATGTGCAGGGTGATGAGCCTTTTATCAACAAGGAACCTTTGGCAAAAGTCCTTGATGTTTTCAGGAATGATTATGACAAAAAAGTCGATTTAGCTTCGCTGATGTTTCAAATTACAGATAAGGAAGAAATCGAAAACCCAAATAATGTAAAAGTGGTAACCGACCAAAGCGGATTTGCATTATATTTTTCACGTTCGGTGATTCCGTATCCGAGAGACAAGGAAGCAGGTGTGCGTTATATGAAACACATCGGGATTTATGCCTTCCGAAAAGAAGCACTATTAGATTTTTACCGTTTGCCGATGAAATCTTTGGAAGCTTCCGAAAAACTGGAACAGCTTCGTTACCTTGAATTTGGTAAAAGAATAAAAATGATAGAAACCAATCAGGGAAGTATTGGTATTGATACACCTGAAGATTTAGAAAAAGCCCGAAAGCTATTGTAGCTTCTTGATAGTAAACAATTCGTTATGGACTTCCACTTTCGGATACATTCGTAAAGAATAATGGCCATCGAATTTTGATTTGTAAAGCAGATTTCGTTCTTCATGATTTTTGTTGATTACCATTGTGTTAAACAAGATAAATCCGTTAAGATTCAGCAGTGAATTTATTCTCTGAATAAAAAAATCTTCAAACAAAAAGTTAGGCATCGTCGTGTCCTGAAAGATATCAATGATAATTAAATCGTATTTGAGTTTGGTTTTTAAAACATATTCAAAAGCATCATCAATCACAATTTCAAGATTCTGGATTTTGTCCAGTTCAAAATAATCATTAGCAATTGAAATGACATCCTGGTCAATTTCAACACCGGTAATTTTGCCTTTGAATTTTACTTCATCAACCAACGTTTTAATTACACTTCCACCGGCAACACCAAGAATCAGTATGCTTTCAAAACCCCGGATTCGTTTAAAACCTATATATTTCAAACCTTTTCTAAGTATTCGCTGCAGGCTGCCATAGGAGTAATTCGTGCTTTTGCTGTCTAAAACCAATTCTCCATTATTCCAAGTAACCTCAAGCGATTGGCTGATCGCCGAGTTTTTTTTGTAAATATTAATTGGAATAAAATAGCTGAACAGTTTGCGAATCATCGATAAATATTTTCTCAAAAGTAAGACAGAAACACTAAATTTACTGAAAATAAATTAGTGTCATCGCACATAAAAGTTTGCAAAGCAAATTTCAATAAAAATAAGGCGATTGCATGAACTTATAATAACAATTGTTAAACGCACATGAAACAACGGCTTTACAAATTTATCTTTTTTCGAATACTTGGCTGGAAGTTGATTGGAACAGTTGATCCAAAAATCAGGAAGTGTATTTTTATTGTGATACCGCATACATCAAATTCAGATTTTTTAATGGGACTGCTCGTAAGAGGCATCATGAATTTTGAAATCAATTTTGTTGGAAAGAAAGAACTTTTTGCATTTCCGTTTGGATACTATTTCAGAAGTGTGGGCGGCGCACCTTTAGATAGGAGCGGTGGCAAAAATAATGTTGATGCAACTGTTGAGGTTTTTAACAAACATGAAACTTTCAGGCTGGCTTTATCGCCGGAGGGCACACGCAAAAAAGTTACCGAACTCCGAACCGGATTTTATTATATCGCGCTCAAAGCTAATGCACCTGTTATTCCGGTTGCCTTTGATTATGGTAAAAAAGAAGTCAGGATTGGAGCGCCGGTTTTTGTTACCGGGAATTATGAAGAAGATATGAAAGCTATTCTGCCTTTCTTTAAAGGCGTAAAAGGTAAAATTCCGGAAAGAAGTTTTGAAGTTTAAATCGCAATAAATGAATTATTTAGAAGTATATAAAGAATATAAAGAAAGTTCTATTTCAGGGCGTTACATCACTTTGAAGCATATAGAACCGTTAATGGAAAAATATTCACCCGAAGTAATTGGCAAATCGGTTTTGGGAAAACCTATATATAAACTTCAGCTTGGAACCGGGAAAATCAAAATTTTAATGTGGTCGCAAATGCACGGAAACGAAAGCACTACAACAAAAGCACTGTTCGACTTTATTAATTTGCTGCATTCAAAATCCGATTTAAGTAAAAAGTTGTTGAAGGATTTTAGTTTCTGTATGCTGCCTATGCTTAATCCTGATGGTGCCGAACTATATACTCGTGAAAATGCCAATGGAATAGACTTGAACCGTGATGCGCAAAATCTTTCACAACCCGAAAGTGTTCTTTTGAGAAAAACATTCACAGAATTTAAACCTTTATATTGCTATAATCTCCACGATCAGCGGACGATATACGGAGTTGGGCAAACTAACAACCCGGCAACAGTTTCATTTTTGGCTCCGGCATATAACGAAAACAGGGATGTTAATAATGTCCGCGTATTGGCGATGAGCATTATTATTGCAATGAATAAAGTTCTGCAGCAGTTTATTCCAAATCAGGTTGGACGCTTTGATGATTCGTTTAACCTAAATTGTGTTGGCGATACATTTCAGTATTTGAATGTTCCGACCATTTTATTCGAAGCTGGTCATTATCCCTACGATTATGAAAGAGAAATAACCCGAAAATACATATTTATTGCTTTGGTTTCAGGAATTCAGTATTTTTACGAAAACGATATAGTTCTCAACAAAAACGAAGATTATTTAAAAATTCCGCAAAATAATGTCGATTTTTATGATTTTGTTTATAAAAATGTAAAAATAAATTATGATGATAACGAAAAAATCATCAATTTTGCGGCTCAGTTCAAAGAAGTTCTAAATAAAGGCAAAATATCTTTTGAGGCAGAAATTGTCCAAATTGATAATTTAGAGAATCATTTTGGTCATGTAGAAATTGATGCGAAAGGCGGAACATATCATGATGAC
>DBIH01000115.1 GCA_002296885.1 Flavobacterium sp. UBA807
GCCAAATCAGGCTTTTGATTTTTGGAAGCTATGTATTTCCCTTTCAATGTCAGCAACAAATCAGTACTGCCTTTAACATCCGTTTTATCAAGCCAGGTAACATAATGCGGCGGCATAGCGGTAAAGAAATCATTGAGTTTGCTGTCTTCGGATTTGATATTGAAATCCATGTCATAACCATTGCTCAGGAAGTCAAATTTTCCTTTGAACTCAACCGGTAGTTTATTAATCTTTAAATTATTCTGCTGAAAGATAAACGCAAGTGAGTTTGTATTGATTTTGGTAATCAGGTCGGCGTTTACCTTTTTATTTTTCAGATATTGCTCACCATTATAAGTGAAATTAAAATCTTCAATGTGGGCTTCAGTGTATAAATCGAAAATGGCTTTGTCTAAATCGCCGTTACCGACATAATTAAATCCTTTTGCATCAATGAGCATCTTTGTAGACTTGTCATCATAAACAATATGACTGTCCTCAATAGCAATTTTTTCAAGTCGTAAAGATGATGAACCCGAATCTTTTTCTTCTGTTTTGTTATCAGAATTATAGACATTGTAATTGGCTTCACCTTTTTTATTAACTTTTACATTTATCAATGCATTGGAAACATATATCTTATCGATGTTTATTTTTTTATCAAACAACAAAGAACTTACATCAATTCCGAATGCTACTTCATTTGCAGAGAGCAAAGTTTCCTCTTTATAAGGCGCAGAACCTTTTAAAGAGAAATCGGTAAGTGTTAATGTGAGCGATGGAAAATGGTTGAAGAAAGAAAGATTAGCTTCTTTAAAATCTAATTTCCCATTCAGTTTTTTATTGGCGAAAGTTTTAACTTCCTCAGCAATTTTACCAGGGAAAATTATCGGAATTAAAAACAACAGTAAAAGAATTGAGCCTACTGTAATCCCTGTAATCTTTAGAATCTTAAAAATAAGACGATTTGGTGGTCTTTTCATATCATAAAGATAATATTCGCAAAGGTTACAAAAAAAATTGTTTCTATCAAAGCAAAAAGCCACGTCATAAAAAAACGTGGCTTTTAAAAAATTAATTATACTTCCTAATCTAACCTTATTGTTTAATTAATTTCAATGTTTTTGAGTTATTATATTCATCTATAGTTTTTACCAGATAAACTCCTCTTCTCAAGTCGTTAACATCGAACTGAAACTCCTGTGAAGGAATATTTTCAAAAGATTTAACAACCTGACCCGTAATCGAATAAACCTGAACTTTGGAAACCTGTCCGTTTATTGTAAACAATCCCGCAGTTGGATTTGGAGACAGGCTAATATTGTTTAGCGCATTAAATTGATCATTTGCTAAAGCTGCAGGTTGGTTTCCATAAATTCTGAAACCTCCTGATTCAATTGTTATTGTCGCAGTGGTACTGGTAACGTTCATTGACGTTCCGTCCATTAAATTATACCATGTTCCTGTGTAAGGAAAATCTGGAGTTATAGCCAAAGAAGCTACAGAAAAATTTGCAAGAATCACAACATTTTTCAATTGTGTACTTGGCAAAGAATTGTCATAAACATAGATTCTTTGCTTAACATTATTCGCATTAGGGCTTATCGCATAACTCCCATTAAATACAGGGTTATTTTTTTTCAGGCTAATCATTTTAGCCCAATCGTTGTAAATCTGCGCACGCTGAGGAACAGCCAGCCAGTTATTTACCCATTGAGGTTGTGGTTTTGTTGCCAATTTACAATCACCCGTTGTAGTATCTGATTCAGTGTTTACTGAACCATCAGTACAAGTATAGATGGAATCATTCATTCCCAAATCAGCAAAATGCCAAATCATTTTTGGTCCCGGAACAAGAAGTGAAACAGCGCCAATAGCTGACATTCTGAATAGTGAATTATTAAGATTTCCTGCTATAGGAGAAGTTCCTGCTGCATTTCCATAAGTCAGGGCTGAGTACATCAACCTATCTTTATCATGACTTTCAGGATAACCTATCAATCTTTTTGCTGTAAATCCATGTGCGTCAGCACCCATACGGGTAATATCAGCACCTGTAGCATAACCTTCCATTAACTGTGTATAAGGATAGGTCATTTCTCCCCACATCATTACTCCTTTACTTGGTGTTTCCGAAATCCTGTAATTTGCCCATTGTTGTTCTTCGCTGTCGGCACCTAAGTGCTCGAAAATAACATATTGATAAGGATCAAGCGACCACTCATAATCAGCATACTCTTTTAATATGGCAACCCTGTCCGCCTGATAAGAATTGGTACAAGTATCATCGCCCGCAGAACATGCCTGGGTAAATCCTTTTGTTAAATCCCAACGGAAACCATCAATCTTAAATTCATTGGTCCATTGCTTGATTACTCTTTTTACAAAGTATTTTGTATAAGCTGAAGAATGGTTGAAATCATTTCCTACTCCGTAGCTATGTTTAGCTACAGTATTAAAGTATGGATTATCAGTGGCTGGTGAACCATAGCCAGTGTTACTTGGGTCACTTTGCCACATTCTAACCAACGGACATCTACCGAAAGCATGGTTTAAGGCAACATCAAGAATTACTGCTATACCGTTTTGATGGCATAAATCAACAAACTCCTGCATTTTAGCTTTAGTTCCGTAAAATTTATCTAAGGCTAAATGAAACGCCGGATTGTATCCCCATCCTTCATCACCTTCAAATTCCATTACCGGCATTAATTCGATTGCATTGATTTTTAAGTTTTTAAAATAATCAATCCTATCGATTAGCGACTGAAAACATCTGTTTGCATCAAAATCCCTTATCAAAACCTCATAAACGACTAAATTATCTTTACTTGGTTTGACAAAATTTGTGGTAGCTGTACTCCAGTTGTAAGGAGTCTGACCGGTTTGCAATACAGTCACCTCAAACTGTTGCCCGGCCGGATAGGCAGGCAAGTTTGGATAATTTGTTGCCGGTATATATGGGTCATCATAAGGAGAAAGTACTAAAGTAGAATAAGGATCAGCTACTTTTACTACCGCTTGTGAATTTGTTGTTGGAGTTTGATCTACAACCCAATATTGATAAGTATATTGTGTTCCGGGAGTAAGACCAGTTAGTTCTATCCAGAACTTATCAGCTGTTGTATCTTTTTTCATTAAATAATTCGTACCAGGAACCCAATTATTAAAACTTCCGGCAACATATACGAAATCTTTTCCAGGAGCCGTCAGAACTAAAGTTGCTTTGGTATTGTCAGAAGGATTATAATTAATTCCGTCCTCCAATCCTGCTGCCATTGTTGCATTTGTTGTCCCTGCGTTTACGATAACTCCAAATTGTTTTGTAAACACTGTTGTCCCCTGAGTAATAAGTAACTGGTAATTTTTATTAACGGTGATGTTTGTATCAGTATAACTATAAGAAGATCCTGTAGAAGTATTGATACTTACTCCGTTGGCTAACAAGTTATAGTTTGCTGATCCATTAGTATTGGACGCAGAAATACTTATACTCTGCCCGCTATTAATTATCGTATTGCTTCCTTCAGACGGTGTTATTAAAGTTGATTGGAATGCTCCAACATCTAATGTTAAATCCGAAGTTTGAGCACTACCGGCTGCATTTCTGAACACTATATTGACCTTAGTTATAGAACCAGTAGAAACTCCGTAATATGACATAACTGTCGGTGTCAAATCTAATTTATAAATATTTCCGGAAACCAATGTCAAGGCTGGCTGTGTTGTATTGTTACCCCACGTTCCTTTGACATTTTGCCAGGGTGTACCATTTACAGTTAAACCTGTATGTGCATATATAACCCCTGAATAACTTGATAAAGGGGTTGTGCTCTTGTCAAAAAGAATGGTAGCTGAAGCTGTTGCATCTGGATTTGTTCCCCCCTGCCATGAAACCTGAGATGAGGCACAAATGGCATTCAAGAATAATAATAAAAAACCTATTTTTTTCATAGCTGAAAATTTTATAAAAAAGGGCCTTCAAAAGAAAGCCCTTTTTCAATTCATTAAAAAATATTATTGAGCAGTAAGAGTGTAAGTATATGCTCTTGGATTAGACAAATCTAATTCTATTAGATATGTTCCAGCTGTTGTTCCAATGTTTGTTCCATTATATTCAGCTTTTCCATCTGCTCCATTATCACCTAAATTAATATCCCATGCTCCGTTCGCTTTAAATTTCAGACCATGATCTGGGGCATCCTTAGTAGTTAATGTTGCAACTACTGACCATTTTTTAGTTGTTGGATTGTAAGTCATAGGTATCATTCCGTCCCAACCATTTGATGTACCGTCACCTGCAATTCCCCATTGAGTAGCAGTCAAAGCGTATGTATTAGTTGTAGTATTAGCAGTTACTTTGTAGTACCCTGAATTTACACCAATATTTCCACCGGGAGATGTTAGACCTCCTGAAAATGAACCGTCATCTCCAAAAATTCCATGACTCCAATCATTAGCATCAGTGAATTTAAATCCATCACTTGGTGCAACTTCTGTTGTTGCAAAATATACGTATCCTTCATAATTTGTGTTACCAAATCCTTCAGACGCAAGTTTTGGTGCACTAGCAGGAGTCCAGTCTCCGCCATATCCTGAATCTGTTTGATAGCTTCCAGGCACCCATAATTTTGGCAACTCGGTAGTAAATGCTGTGATAGTTAAAGTAATTACATTTGATAAACTCTCCAAATCAGCATTTGAACCCAAGGTTCCTTTTACTCTAACGTCTAAATCTCCTGCAGTATAAGGAGTCAGTCCTGCTTGTAAAGCGATAGCATTTAATGCTTCAACTGTATAAGTCATAAATCTGTTAGTTGTAGTTCCGCCTGATACAATAGTTGCAAAATCAGTTCCATGCAATGCAAACTGAACTTCATAATTAACTGCTGTCTGAACATCATAATCTGCATGATTCCAAACTAATGTTGTTGCCTCACTTGTGGCCGCATTTAATGGATGTAAAACATATTCTGTGCCATTTGCCGGAGCTATTAATTCCGGTCCTCCCTTTGCAGTAGCAATGGTTTGATTATCATTTTCACAAGCAATTCCAGTAATTAACAAGAACGCTAAACTAGATATTTTAAGGATTTTTTTCATTTTTTATTTATTATTTATTATTAATAACCAGGATTTTGTGTCAAATTAGGATTTGCTTCAAGAGCTTTTTGAGGAATCGGGAAAAGTTTGTAATTAGCAGAAATTGAGGTCCCTGCTTGTACATTGCCTTTCCATGGCCATACATAGCTTCCGCCTGTAAACTTGCCAAAACGAATTAAGTCCGTTCTTCTTTGTCCTTCTAAATTCAATTCTCTACCTCTCTCATCTAAGATAAAGTCTATTGTCAAATCACCAGGGGTAATTGTAGCTGCACCTGCTCTTGTTCTTATCTGATTTACATAATCGACAGCTTGTGTCATTGAACCTCCTGCAGCACCTCTCACTGTACATTCTGCATAGATTAGATAAGCATCTGCCAATCTGAATAATGGGAAATCTGTTCCAGAGAAATATGTAGGGGTTCCTGAACCATCAGCATTTTTGTTTGTAAATTTTACAGATGGATAACCATCAGTCCAAGTTTTATAATCAGTCATTTCAAATGAGTGACCATTTGTAAAGAACAAATGAGCCCTTTCATCTGATGATGCATCTAAGCCACTTGCGCTATTAGCGAATAAACCATACCATGCCTTAGTTGCTCTGTGTCCGCCCCAACCGTCGGTTGCACCATAGGCAGATAAGGTCATATCAGCTGAATTTAGGTTTCCGTTTACAATGTAAGTTGTATTACCATAACTTTGGCTTACAACAGCATCTGCAATCAGAGGATAAATAATTTCAGGTGAAGTATTGTTATCTCCAGAAAAGATGTGTCTAAAGTTTGGATCTAAAGTATATCCACCTTCATCAATAACTTTTTTGATAAAGGTTAAAGCCTCATTATATCTTGCTGTGCCTGTGTAAACTTCAGCATTCAGGTATAATTTTGCCAGCAACATTCTTCCGACCGCTTTATTAGCTCTACCATAATCATTGGTATCTGGCAGAGTACTCTCGATAGCTAACAATTCAGACTCAACGAAATTAAATAATTCCTGTCTCGAAGCTTCCGGTAGTGGTGTAGCTGAACCCAGGTTAGCTTCAGTTAATAAAACTCCTTTTCCAAAACAGTCTATCATATAGTAATAAGCAAGACATCTTAAGAATCTTACTTCACTTTTTACTGCTTCCTTATTAGGAACATCTACACTAGATAATACTGCCAACAAGTTATTACATTGAGGTACAGTATAGTAAACTCTGTTGTATAGATATCTGAAAAACTTATTGTTTGCATCCCAATTGGATGTTGTGGTTAATTGGTCCAAACCATCATCACCCCATCTGTTTTTCATACCGTCTGCAGTAAAATCCTCAAGGTTTACAATTCCTCTTAAGAATGGAGACTCTCCAGCATCATCACTGATATCAGAACTTCCTGGACCATTAGCACCAGAAAGTGCAAATGAACCATACAATTTGGACATAATGCCTGTAATGGCATTTGGATCTTGTTGCAACAATTGCTGAAGCGACAATTCCACCACTGGTTCAGTATTTAAATCATTGGTACATGAAAACGCACCCAGGAAGAAAATACAAATACTAAACAATTTTAATTTTTTCATTTTTTTCATAGTTTTTTATTAAAAATCTAAACTCATACCAAACGTATACTGTTTTGGTCTTGGATAAAAGTTATTATCAATTGCATTGAAATTCTCTGGATCCTGACCTTTGTATTTAGTTATTATGAAAGGATTATTCAAAGCTGCATATAATCTTAATGAAGAAGACTTAATGAACTTAGGGAATTTATATCCTAAAACTATATTCTCACAACGCAAGAACGTTGCATCTTCAAGATAGTAATCTGAAAGAGGGGTATTACCTTGAATATTTTGGAATAATGGATCTGCCTGACCTGTGTAGAAGTTAAGCGCGTTAGACAATGTATTAGTATTAACCGGTAAAACTTCGTCCGTCCATCCTAATGCTGCTTTTCTTTGATTATAAGCCTGACCTCCAAACTGACCTCTGAAATTAGAACTCAAATCCCAGTTTTTGTAGTTAAAGTTAATTCCGAAACCAAAAGTCCAGTTAGGACGCAACGCTTTAAAGTAACGGTCATCATTTGTAATTTGTCCATCGCCGTTTCTGTCAACATAAGCACCAACAATTGGTGAACCATCAGCATTATACAGTTGTTGAAATACCCAGGCAGAGTAAGGCTGGAATCCAACCGCATGACGTGCTAAATATACTCCTGTCTGAACACCAATGTTAGATTCATATGCTGTGATTTGTGTAACATCTTTTAAGTCGGTTACTTTTGCGTAATTATAAGCTAAATTAGATGTAAACTCTAAACTTGCGTTATCCGTTTTTAATGGTTTAATATTTAAGTTTAACTCGAAACCTTTGCTTTCAGTAGAACCCACGTTTTTAATAAAAGAATCAGATAAACCTTGTCCAGGAGGCAATGCTACCTTAGCAAGCAAATCGGTGGTCTTTCTTTTATAGATGTCAAAACTTCCGGAAATGAAACTGTTTTTGAACAAATCTAAATCAATCCCTAAGTTGTAGGTATCTGTTTTTTCCCAAGTTAAATCTGGGTTGAAAGCAATAGCAGAGTATAAGTTAGTTCCATTGAGATACTGACTTGAGCTACTACCTACCGCAAATAAAGGTGTTGATGGATAGAAACCAACAGCATCAGTAATGTTTTGTTGTCCTGTTTTACCATAACCGATTCTGATTTTTGCATCATTAACTGCACTGACATTTTTAAGGAAGCTTTCTTCTTTAAGTTTCCACGCTACGGCTGCAGCCGGGAAATAACCCCATCTTTTATCTTTTCTGAACAATGAAGATCCGTCAGCTCTGAAAGATACAGTCAACAAATATTTTCCTGCAAAATCTATATAAGTTCTTCCAAAGAAGGACTGAAGATTCAATACATTAAAATATCTGTTGTTTGGATTGGCAGAATTGACAACAAGCTCTCTGATTCCTGTATCATTATTATATTGATACAAATCTTTATGCCCGTCATTTTTAAAATTCTGATACGAATAACCTCCCTGTAAATCAAATTTCTTGATAAAACCACTCAGGTTTTTTGTATATAATAAATAAGAATCCCAAGTATTATTGGTAATTCTTTGTGCTTCATAATAGTTTCTTCCAGGGTTGAAAACATAATTTGAATTTGGATCCGTACCTTGATTGAATCTGTATGTTGCAATAGAATTATCTGAATATCTTTCTTCGATTACAGCTCTTGATGCATCTAACCCTATATTATTTACAAAATGTAAATCCGGTAAGAAGTGTACTTTATAATCAAACTCAACATTACCCAAAAATCTATATACTCTTTCAGGTCTGTACCTTTGCTCTAATACTGCTAATGGGTTCCATGAACCATCTAATATGTATCTACCTCCGTTAAGTCTTGTATTTTGATAATACCCTCCAAATCTGTTGTCAGGAGAATCGTCATATACAGGTTTAGTAGGGTCCATGTAAACTGCAGATCCTAAAGCCCCACCTTCATCTATGTTGTTTTTCTTGCTTGAAACCCCTTTTGCGTTAAAATCAACTTTTAAATGATTATTCCAATAAGTCGGAGTCAATTTTAATGACATGGTAATTCTTTGGTAGTCATTCGTTTTTACCAGCCCTTCGGTTTTGTTATAACCTAACGAAGCTCTGAATGGTGTATTGCCAAAAATATTCGTTCTGGCACTAAAGGTATGATCTGTAGAAAACGAATTTCTAAAAATCTGGTCCTGCCAGTCTGTATTAGAAATGATTCTTCCTTCTACTTGTGGTGTACTTAAATCATCAGTAGCCGAAGTAGTAGGATCATCAACACCTAATAAATTAGTATAAGTTGGATGATATTCTTCGATGAATTTAACAAAAGTCGAACTATCCATCACCTTAATTTTTCTTCCGACTTTTCCGCCTGTGAAATTAGCCGAATAATTAAATTTGATTCCGTCTGAAGAGCCTTTTTTAGTCGTAATGATGATAACTCCATTTGATGCTCTTGATCCGTAAATAGCTGTTGCACTCGCATCTTTTAAAACCGAAAAACTTTCTATATCATTTGGATTGATGAGATTGAGCGGGTTACTAACACCTGCCGGGCTATTACTATCAATCGGAATACCATCAATTACAATCAAAGGATTGTTGCTTGCACTTAACGAAGCACCTCCCCTAATTCTAATGTTTGGAGCCGCATCAGGCTGACCACCATTATTAGTGATTCTTACCCCTGCTACTTTTCCTGCCAATAACTGATCGGCAGAAACTATTGCCCCTTTATTGAAATCTTTCGCCGTCACAGTAGTTACAGATCCCGTTGCATCTTTCTTTTTAACGGTACCATAACCTACTTGAACTACCACTTCCTGAAGCTGGTTAGCGCTTTCATTCATGCTGATACTTACAGATTTCTGCCCCGAAAAATTCAATATCTGAGAGTCATACCCTATAAAAGAAAAGGCAACTTTGTCTCCGCTTTTAAGTCCTCCCAATTGAAATTTCCCGTCGAAATCCGTGGTGGTGCTGTTTTGCGCACCTTGAACAATTACATTTACTCCCGGTAGCGGTTGATTTGATTTGCTATCAAGAACAACTCCGCTTAAAGTGCTTTGAGCCAGCACACTAATCGGCAATAACAGGAATAAAAATAACAACTTTTTGTAAATTGTTTTCATACATTTTGTTTAGGTTAAAAAATAATTTTGTGCTTGTACTTTTACTTCGAATGTTAAATTTATGTAAAAATTCCAACCTACATAATAAACAGCTGTTAAATGTCACTCGAAAACGTTTTCGTGTTGAAAACTTTTTGTACTTTATAATTAATTAAGACTAAAATTGAAGAAATAAAAAATATCGTATATCTTTATTCTGAAAATAGTATTTATCAAATTCATAATGATGAGAAGAAAGATTACTTTAAAACAAATTGCCCGAGAGCTGGACGTATCAATATCTACCGTCTCAAAATCATTAAGGAACAGCCTGGAAATAAGTGAGGATACAAGGCAAAAAGTTCAGGCTTTTGCAAAATTATACAACTACAAGCCCAACAATATTGCCCTTAGTTTAAAAAACAAAAAAACCAAGACAATTTGTATTATTATTCCTGAAATTATTCATCATTTTTTTGCAACAGTTATCAGCGGTGTCGAACAGGTTGCCAACGAAAACGGATACAATGTACTCGTTTGTCTTTCTGATGAATCATTCGACAAAGAAGTCATTAACATGGAAATGCTGGCTAACGGAAGCATCGACGGTTTTATCATGTCGCTTTCAAAAGAAACGCAACAAAAGAAAGATTTTCATCATATTGTTGAAGTTATTAATCAGGGAATGCCGGTCGTAATGTTTGACAGGGTTACCAACGATATTTTGTGTGACAAAGTGATCATTGATGATAGCCTCGCTGCATTTGATGCGACTCAGTTCCTTATCGACAAAGGGTTTACGAAAATTGCTTTAATAACAACTGTTGATTATGTGAGCGTAGGAAAACTAAGAACTGAAGGCTATATAAGAGCATTAAAAACTAACGATATAAAAATTAACGAAGAGCTAATCCTAAAAATAGAGGATATCGAAAACTTTGAAGAATCTATCGAAAATCTGCTGCTCAATAATGATTTGGAAGCTATTTTCGCAGTAAATGAGATTTTTGCGGTAACAGCCATAAAATTGGCACGAAAGCATAACATCAAAGTCCCTGAAGAACTTTCAATTATTGGTTTTACTGACGGCATAATTTCTAAATATTCAACTCCAAGCATTTCAACCGTGAGTCAAAACGGAATAAAAATGGGCGGGAAAGCGGCCAAAATGCTTATCGAGAGATTAGAATTAGAAGACGAGGAACATCAGGACGAACAATACAGCACCGAAGTTATCGAAACCGAATTGGTAGAAAGAGAATCGACTATCTAGTTTTTATCAACAAAAAAACGTTTTCGTAATTAAGCGCTTGCTTTTTTTTTATTTAAAACGGGCATTTTTTAAATTCTTTGTTATCTTTACCGCAATTATCAAAGCTTAGACTTTTACTTCGAAAACAAAAAAAGTTTTGATAAGCACATCGCTTATCGTATTATAAATCATTAAATTACGATAATGGAAAAGCGTAAATTAGGTTTCTGGGAAATCTGGAATATGAGTTTCGGTTTCTTGGGGATACAGTTTGGTTTTGCTTTGCAGAACGCAAACACTTCACGAATTTTTGATACCCTCGGTGCCGAAGTTGATAAAATTGGACTTTATTGGTTAGCTGCTCCGTTAACAGGTCTCATCATTCAACCTATTGTTGGTTATTTCTCAGACAGGACTTGGACAAAACTAGGCAGAAGACGTCCGTATTTTTTGGCAGGTGCCATTTTATCTTCTTTAGCGTTAATCTGTATGCCAAACTCACCCACCTTATGGATAGCTATCGGCACACTTTGGATAATGGATTCATCAATCAATATCTCGATGGAACCTTTCCGCGCTTTTGTAGGTGACAACCTTTCCGAAAAGCAAAGAACCCTTGGTTTTGCGATGCAAAGTTTCTTCATCGGTCTTGGTGCTGTTGTAGGTTCTGCGCTTCCTTACGTTTTTACCAATTGGCTCAACATTGAAAATACCGCGCCGGAAGGAGTAATCCCCCCTTCGGTAAAATGGTCGTTTTATGTGGGTGGAATTGTATTCCTTTTGGCCGTAATCTGGACAGTTGCAAAATCTAAAGAGTATTCTCCTGAGGAGCTTGAGGCTTTTGAAAATGCAAAAAAAGGCTCTTCAAAATCATCGGATAAGGAAGATCATCCAGAAGTAGGCTGTACCGAAAAAAGACAGCTCAGGATTGGTTTGCTTTTGGCTGCAATTGGAGCATCGCTTTCGTATCTTGTTTACGACATCAACTCCAACAGCAAAAACAGTCATAAAGAATTGTATATTCTTTCGGTAGGAATTCTTGTGGCAGGAGTCTTGTTCGCTTTGGTTTCCCAATTACGAAAAAATAATGTCCGAAACGGTTTTACCATTATTGTAACCGATTTATTGAATATGCCAAAAACTATGAAACAACTGGCATGGGTTCAGTTTTTCTCATGGTTTGCCTTATTTGCCATGTGGATTTACACAACCAATGCCGTTACGGGGCATGTTTTCGGAACTACTGATGCAAAATCAAAACTTTACAACGATGCAGCCGACTGGGTTTCGGTGATGTTTACCGTTTATAATGGTGTCGCCGCTGCTGTTGCATTTCTATTACCGGTTTTGGCCAAAAGAACAAGTAATAAATTCACTCACATGCTGGCTTTGGTTGCCGGTGGTTTGGGATTGATTTCTATTTACTTCCTTTCGGACAAAGTCGGATTATTATTGGCTATGGTTGGTGTTGGAATTGCCTGGGCTAGCATTCTTTCAATTCCATACGCTATGCTTTCGGGCGCTCTGCCTTCAAGCAAAATGGGTTATTATATGGGTGTTTTCAATTTCTTTATTGTAATACCACAAATAGTAGCCGGAACGATTTTAGGTTTCCTGGTGAACACGTTTTTCAATAATGAACCTATTTATGCCCTAATTATTGGTGGCCTTTCTATGATCTTAGCAGGATTGCTGACATTGACTGTTTCCACAAACAAAAAGATTGATATTAATGAATAAAAAAGCATTCATCTTCGACTTAGATGGCGTTATTGTTGACACCGCTAAATATCATTTTTTAGCATGGCAGAAAATAGCTGACGATTTAGGGGTCGAATTTACACCAGAACACAACGAAGAATTAAAAGGAGTCAGCCGTATCCGTTCTTTGGAAATCATTCTCAAGCTTGGAAATATTCAGGCTTCGGAAGAAAACAAAAACAAATGGCTTAAACAAAAAAATGAAGATTACCTCTCTTATATTGAACACATGGATGAAAGTGAACTTCTCCCGGGTGTTATGAATATCTTAGAGTTTATTAAAGAAAAACAACAACTGATTGCCTTAGGCTCGGCAAGTAAAAATGCCCGCCTTATCCTGGAAAAGGTAAAGATTTTGCATTTATTCGATGCCATTGTAGATGGAAATGATGTGACCAATGCAAAACCCGACCCAGAAGTTTTCGTAAGGGGTGCACGATTATTAAACGTAAGCAACGAAAACTCTATGGTCTTTGAAGATGCAGTAGCCGGAATACAGGCTGCAAACATTGCCAACATGACCAGTATTGGCATTGGTGATGCAAAAATTCTGCATGAAGCAAAATACAATTTTAAAGATTTTACCTTTATGGATACTTCGTTTATCGAAGCTTTCATAAATAAAATTGAATGATAAAAGGAAAATAAAATGAATCAAGATTATATCAAGCCAGACAACTGGTCAATCATAGAAGAAGGTTTCGACTTAGAACAAGTCAAATCTTCTGAAAGTCTTTTCAGTATTGGAAACGGAGCTATGGGTCAGCGCGCCAATTTTGAAGAAAAATATTCGGGAGAAACTTTCCAGGGAAGTTATATTGCCGGAATCTATTATCCTGATAAAACCAAAGTGGGCTGGTGGAAAAATGGTTATCCTGAATATTTCGCCAAAGTACTGAACGCACCAAACTGGATTGGAATAGACATCGAAATTAATGGTGAAAGCCTTGATTTGGCTTCGTGCAAAGAAGTGAAAAACTTCCGCCGCGAGCTTAATATGAAAGAAGGTTTATACAATCGTTCCTTTGAAGCTACTTTGCAAAACGGAACACAGGTTTCTGTAAACGTTCGTCGTTTTCTTTCCCTGGATTTGGATGAAGTTGGGGTAATCAATTATGAAATTACACCATTGAACAATGAAGCTAAAATAATTTTCAAGCCTTATGTTGACGCCGGAGTTCATAACGAAGATGCCAACTGGGAAGAAAAATTCTGGCAGCCTTTAGATGTTAAAAATTCAGGAAACGAAGCTTTTGTTACGGCAAGAACATTCAAAACTCATTTTACGGCTACGACGTTCATGCAAAACAGCATTTTGCTGAATGGAACAAATCAGAATGCTTCTCCATCAAATGTTGAAACATCTAAAGAAAAAATTCAATTTACTTATGAAGTAAATGCTGCTAAAGGTCAAACAGCTTGTATCCAAAAACTGGGTGGTTATACCGTTTCAATGAATCATGAGAACACCCAAAATGCGGCGCAAAACGCCATAGCAAAAGCTTTGGCGATTGGTTATAATCAATTGTTGAAAGGTCAGATTGATGCCTGGGCAAAAATCTGGGAAATGAGCGACATCACTATCGAAGGTGACGTAAAAGCACAACAGGGAATCCGTTTCAACATTTTCCATTTAAATCAAACCTACTTAGGAAAAGATTCGCGTTTGAATATTGGTCCAAAAGGATTTACCGGAGAGAAATATGGCGGTTCAACGTATTGGGATACCGAAGCGTATTGCATTCCTTTTTATATGGCAACCAAAGACCAGAATGTGGCGCGAAACCTTTTGGCTTACCGTTACAATCAATTGGACAAAGCAATTGAGAATGCCGGAAAACTTGGATTCAAAAATGGTGCAGCTTTATACCCAATGGTAACAATGAATGGCGAAGAATGCCACAACGAATGGGAAATCACCTTTGAGGAAATTCATCGAAATGGTGCAATTGCCTTCGCGATTTTCAATTACTACAGATATACCGGAGATTACTCATACATTCCTGAAAAAGGTTTGGAAGTATTAATTGGAATTGCACGTTTCTGGCATCAAAGAGCTACGTTCTCAACGTACAGAAATCAATATGTAATTCTTGGAGTTACAGGCCCTAATGAATACGAGAATAATGTCAACAATAATTTCTACACCAATTATTTGGCCAAATGGTGTATCGATTATACTGTTGAACAAATTAACCGTGTAGAAAAAGAATACAGCTCTGATTTTACCCGAATCATGAGCAAAGTCAAATTGGATGCCGCTGAAATCAGCCACTGGAAAAAGGTTGCTGATCATATGTACTTCCCGTTTTCAGAAGAACACGATGTGTATCTTCAGCAGGATGGTTTCTTAGATAAAGAACTGGTAAAAGTTCATGACTTAGATAAATCGCAACGTCCAATCAACCAAAAATGGTCATGGGACCGAATCCTGCGTTCGCCTTATATAAAACAAGCGGATACTTTACAAGGATTCTATTTCTTTGAAGATCATTTCAGCAAAGAGCAATTGGAAAAACATTTCGACTTCTATGAACCTTTTACTGTTCACGAAAGTTCGCTTTCGCCTTGCGTACACTCGATTCAGGCAGCAGTATTAGGCCGAATGGAACAGGCATATACGTTCTATTTAAGAACTTCTCGTTTGGATTTGGATGATTACAACAAAGAAGTTGAAGAAGGTTTGCACATTACTTCAATGGCAGGAACCTGGATGAGTATTGTTGAAGGTTTTGGTGGAATGCGTGTGAAAAATGACGCTCTGCATTTCGAACCACGAATCCCAAAAGAATGGGACGGTTATTCATTTAAAATCAATTTCAGACACCAGATACTAAAAGTTTCCGTTCACCAAAACGAAACGAAGTTTGTGCTTGAAGGCGACAGCCCGATTACCGTTTATGTAAACGGAAATGCTGTTTCTGTCGAGCCAAATAGTTTGGTAACAGTTTAAAAAAGTATAATCCAAACCCTTTCGGAACAATTCTGAAAGGGTTTTTTATTTTAATATTATCCGTCAGTTCGAGTGTTTTTTATGAAATGCAATGGAATAAAAAATGTATCGAGAACCGTAGTTTGCAGAAAGCTTCTCGATACATTTTTGGCTTTGCCAAAAACACTCGAAGTGACGATAGACAATATAAGCAACTCTAAAACCATCAAATCACCAATGAAAAAAACACTTCTTCTTTTTCTATTTTCCATTTCAGCTTTCGCTCAGATTGATCGTGTTGAACCACCATTTTGGTATTCCGGAATGACACTTTCAAGCGTACAGGTTATGTTCTATGGCAAAAACATTGCGCAATATGATGTTTCGGTTTCGAATAATATTCCTATCGAAAATATCAAAAAAACGGAGAATCCAAATTACGTTTTCGTGACTATCGATACTAAAAACGCTCCGGTTTCTGAACTGACTTTCAGCTTCAAAAGCAAAGGCAAAGTTGCTTTTACCGAAAAGTACGAACTCAAACAAAGAAGGCCAAATTCTAAATTCCGAAAAGGTTATGACAGTTCTGATATGATTTATCTGATTATGTCGGATCGTTTTGCCAATGGAAATCCAAAGAATGACAGCGATGCGTCGGTTACTGAAAAAGCTGACCGAAACAATCCCAACGGAAGGCATGGCGGCGACATTGATGGCATCATCAAAAACCTTGATTACATCAAGGAGCTTGGCGCAACTGCTGTTTGGCCAACACCACTTTGCGAAGACAACGATGCAAAAGGTTCTTATCACACTTATGGTCAGTCTGATGTTTATAAAATTGATCCACGTTTCGGAACCAATGAAGATTATCTGCGTTTAAGTGCCGAACTACACAGCCGCGGAATGAAAAATATCATGGATTATGTTACTAATCATTGGGGTTGGCAACATTGGATGTATAAAGATTTACCGACTTATGATTGGGTGCATCAGTTTCCGGGTTACTCACAATCGAATTACAGAATGACAACACAATTTGATATCAATGCTTCTGTAATTGATGCCAAAAACTGTATGGACGGTTGGTTTGTGCCATCGATGCCCGATTTGAATCAGTCAAATCCTTTGGTTTTAAAATATCTTACACAAAATGCCATTTGGTGGATTGAATATGCCGATTTAGATGGTTTCCGAGTGGATACTTATTCATATAATGACAAAGACGGAATCTCAAAATGGACCAAAGCGATTCTTGATGAATATCCTAATTTTAACATTGTTGGTGAAGTGTGGATGCACAATCAGGCGCAAATGGCGTATTGGCAAAAAGATAGTAAAATTGGTGCTATCGAAAGCTTTAATTCCTACCTGCCAAGCGTAATGGATTTTACTTTGCACGATGCTCTGGGCTCTGTTTTTAATGAAGACAAAAGCGAATGGGACAAAGGAATGATCAAAATTTATGACAATTTTACCAACGATTTTCTGTATCCAAATATTAATAATATGCTTGTCTTTGCCGAAAATCATGACACTAACCGTTTCAATTCTGCCTATAAAAAGGATTTCAAAAAGTACCAGATGGCTATGACTTTAATCGCCACAATTCGCGGAATTCCGCAGTTATATTATGGTTCGGAAATTGGCATGGATGGCGATAAAGGTAAAGGCGATGGCGATATCCGCCATGATTTCCCGGGAGGTTGGGCCAACGACAGCAATAACGCATTTACCAAAGTTGGAAGGACTGAAGAGCAGCAAAAGTTTTTCGATTTCACTTCTAAATTATTCAGCTGGAGAAAATCAAAAGATGTCATTCATTACGGAAAAATGAAGCATTACATTCCCGAAAATAATGTGTATGTTTATTTCCGTTATAACGAAAAAGAAAGCGTAATGGTTATTATTAACAATAACCCTGAAACACAGACGTTCAAAACCAAACGCTTTGCCGAAAGCATTCAGGATCATTTGGGCGGAAAAGACATTTTTACCGGAAAAATGGTTGATTTAAGAAATGATGTTACGATTGAAGGAAAATCTGTTTTGATATTAGAATTAAAATAAAATTACTTAATTGTCATTTCGACCAACGGGAGAAATCGCATTGATAAAGCATCGAGAGATTCTTTCTTCGTCGGAATGACAAAACTATAACAATATGAAAAAACTTCTTTTAATATTATTGATTTCATCCGTTTCATTTGCCCAAAATGCAGACCGAAAGTACAAATCGCATCAATGGAAAGATGGGTATCTGAAAATTTCTGTTACCGATGGTGATTATTATTTTCGAACCTATTCCGAAAAAGTTTTGGAAACATCGTTTGTTCCCAGAGGACAATCTTTGAATTCATCTTCACATACGGTCGTTTACGACAATAGAAATTACAATGTCAGTAAAACTGAAGATAGCAAATATCTCGAAATCGGAACGAAATTCATAACCGTACATATCGACAAAAATCCTTTTAAAGTAACTTATCTAAAAAACAAGCAGGTTTTCTTTTCTGAAAAATCAGGCTACACCAAAGTCAACGATTCTACTGAAACCCTATCTTTCAATTTAGACAATTCTGAAGCGCTTTATGGTGGTGGTGCCAGAGCTCTAGGCATGAATAGAAGAGGCAATCGTCTGCAATTATACAATCGCGCTCATTATGGTTACGAAACCAAAGCCGAGTTGATGAATTTCTGCATTCCACTTGTGATGTCTTCAAAATTATATGCGGTTCATTTTGATAATGCAGCAATTGGTTACCTTGATTTGGACA
Organism: Flavobacterium sp. UBA807; assembly: GCA_002296885.1. Classification (GTDB taxonomy): domain Bacteria; phylum Bacteroidota; class Bacteroidia; order Flavobacteriales; family Flavobacteriaceae; genus Flavobacterium. The sequence goes on from DBIH01000115.1 coordinate 18,460, forward strand.
GTAAAAAAGACAATACGCTGACTTACGAAACCATTTCAGGAAGAAAAACGTATCAGGTTATTGTTGGCGACAACTGGTCGGATTTGGTTTCCAATTATACTGATTTGACTGGAAGACAGCCATTATTACCCCGTTGGTCCTTAGGAAATTTTGCAAGCCGTTTTGGTTATCGTTCTCAGGAATCTTTGGAAGGTACTATTCGTAAATTTGAACAGGAAAATGTTCCTTTTGATGCAGTAATCCTCGATTTATACTGGTTTGGAAAAACCATCAAAGGCAC
>DBIH01000169.1 GCA_002296885.1 Flavobacterium sp. UBA807
CATGACTAAAGCTCCTGTTGTCAGCTCAGCAGCCATTGCCTGCACCGCAAAATACATCGATTTAAAAGGGTTTTGATTAAACCAGCGGTACTTAACCGTAACAATGCATTGCTCTTTTGAAATGGATTTTACCCTCACACCACTCCAAAAAGCAGATGGTAATTTTAAAAATAAAAATGTATTTAATTTTGAAGGAGAAAATTCCATAAGCACCTGATTTTGCTATAAAAATACACAAAAACTTGCCAATTATTCGTCAAATACAAATGTTAATTTTTTGTTAAATTTAAGTACTTTGTATTGCATAATACCTTTTTTTGGTTGTATCTTTGTTTAAGAAATTAATAGACTATCAATAGTATTAGGGTTTCAATCATCACCCGAGGCAATACCGAACTGTTTGGAGCGCAACGGAGAAAATCAACTTAAATAAATTACCATCATGACAACAACTAATGACAAAAATATTGCTACAGTGCTACACCTTAGTAGTTTGACGCAATATATCATTCCGTTTGGGAATTACATTTTTCCAATTATTATTTGGAGTTCAAAAAAAGATGAATCAGAATTTGTAGATTTTAGCGGAAAACAGGTACTGAATTTTCAATTGAGCATTTTTCTATATTCAATTGTTTTATGTGCTATAGCAATTCCGATATTGTTATTTACAATTTTCCAAAACGTCACTTTTGACACCATTTTTCACCATCACGATTTTGTTATCAATAATTTTAGCTTTCATCATATATCAGGTCTTGGTGTCTTTGGAATCATCGCAGGTGTACTTTTTTGCTCCCTTAAAGTTATCGAGTTTTGTCTAATCATCAATGCTGCAGTAAAAACATCAAACGGAGAAAACTATAAATATCCTTTGAGCATTCCATTTTTTAAATAATCACCAATCAAAAAATCATCAATCAAAATCAAATCACAATGAAACAATTAATCTTAATCGCAGCAGCGCTACTTGCAATGACAATAAAATTAGTAGCGCAGGAAAACAAGGGTATCGAAGTTAATCACTTCCAACAGCAAAGCACTAAGTTGCAAAAAGAAAATCATCAATTCGAAATTGTAGCTCATGAAGACGTAGATGTTAATTTAAAATTCAGCCTTAAAACCGAAGACAACATTAACATACTGGTAACCGACAAAAGAAACAATACTATTCTGTCTCAAAAATTTAAAAAAGCAGGACAAAACAAATTAACCTTCACTATGGAAGAAAATGAAAAATACCTTGTGAAGCTTATCGGAGAAAAACAATCTAATCTAATTGTTCAGGTTTCCGAAGATTAAAATCAATATCATCAATCAATTCAATCATCAATCAAAAAACGTTCAGTATTAATCAAAAAAATTAAATCATGTATTATGAATATTGAAAACACAAAAGCCCAGATGCGTAAAGGTGTTTTAGAATTCTGTATCTTGTCTGTCTTAAGAGACAAAGAGGCATATACTTCTGAAATATTAGACACTCTTAAAAACGCTAAATTGCTTGTAGTAGAAGGGACTGTTTATCCGCTATTGACAAGATTGAAAAATGACGGTTTACTTAGTTACCGTTGGGAAGAATCAACTTCTGGACCGCCAAGAAAATATTATGGCTTGACAGAAATAGGTAAAACATTTTTAACAGAATTAAATGGTACATGGGCAGAACTTTCAGGTGCCGTAAACATCATCACAACTAACAAATCAAAGAAATCATGAACAAAACAGTAAATATTAATATAGGTGGTTTAGTTTTTCACATAGATGAAGACGCATACCAAAAATTAACCCGATATTTTGAGGCTATCAAACGTTCTCTTTCTAATTCTTCGGGACAAGATGAAATCATGAAAGATATTGAAATGCGTGTAGCCGAATTGCTTGCAGAAAAACAAAAAAGCGACAAACACGCCATCAATAACAAAGAAGTTGATGAAGTAATCGGAGTTATGGGTCAACCTGAAGATTATCGCCTTGATGACGAGGAAGAAAACAAAACTGCTGAACCATATTACCCTTATACAAGATCCAAAAAATTATACAGAGATAAAGACAGGGGAACCATAGCCGGTGTTTGTACAGGTCTTGGGCACTATTTCGGAATTGACGCCGTATGGTTGAAAATCTTATTCCTGATATTGTTCTTCGGATTCGGGACCGGTTTACTTGCTTACATCATCCTTTGGATTGCCATGCCAAAAGCAATAACTACTTCTGAAAAATTAGAAATGACCGGTGAACCGGTCACTATTTCTAATATCGAAAAAAAAGTAAGGGAAGAATTTGACAGCGTGGCCAACAAATTCAAAAATGCTGACTATGATAAAATGGGAAACCAGGTAAAAAACGGAGCTGAAAGAGTTGCCGGCGGAGTTGGTGAAGTATTGACAAAAATCTTTGGTGCATTCGCTAAAGTTTTGGGAGCGTTTATCGTAATATTCGCTTCATTGGCTTTGCTTGGAATTTGCATAGGCTCAGTAATAATGATCTTCTCATCATCAATGCCCGAAAATAAAATCGTTGAGTTCATAAGCACTCCTCTTGGTTTGGAAACACCGCTTTGGGCACAGGGAGTTTTATTCTTATTGGCAGTCGGAATTCCATTCTTTTTTGTCCTCATATTAGGATTGAAATTATTGGTAACCAATTTAAAATCGATAGGCAATATTGCTAAATATTCTTTATTGGCAATATGGATTATCGCAGTTGGAATATTGATTTCATTAGGAATAAACGAATTCAATCAGTTAGCATACTCTGGTAAAACTGTTGAAAAAGAAACAATAGGTATTACTGCAACCGATACAATTAAAGTACAATTCAAATACAACGATTTCTACTCAAAAAGCCTTGATGACAGAGATGATATCCGCATCATGCAGGATTCAGCAGGTAATGCTGTAATTTATTCAACAAATGTTGGGCTTCATCTGAAAAGAACAGACAAAGCGTCTCCATATATTCAGATTGAGAAAAAAGCTAACGGAAAATCATTTGGTGAAGCTAACGAAAGAGCTCAGAAAATTAAATACAACTTTAAAATTGTTGGAAACGAATTAATTTTAGACAACTATTTCCTTACAGATACCAAAAACAAACTGCGCAATCAAAGGGTAGACATCTATTTGTATTTGCCTGAAGGAATTGTTTATTACCCTAATGCAAATGTTACTAACTATTTAGATGGTTCGAATTCAGATTTTGATTATTTTTATGGTCCAGAAGGATATAAATACAAAGTCGAAAGTTCTGATTTAAAATGTTTGAACTGCCCTGATGAAGATAAAGATTCAGACGAAGCAAAAACAGAAGATATCAGCGTTGACGAAAATGATACCGTTAAAACCGTTACTGTTAAGGTCAATGGAAAAACTGTAACTGAAACCAAATCAGGAAAACCGAAAACTACTAAACTTACTGTAGGCACAGACGGAGTAATAATTAAAACTAATTAATCATGGTAAAATTTATGGTATTATGCACCAAAGTAATTGCCGCTTCGATAGCAGCAGTATTATTCAGTTCATGTCATGCAAATATTGACCTGGGCAACGGAATTGACGGTAACGGAAATGTGACTAAGGAAACCCGCAAGGTAGAAAACAACTTCACAAAAGTAGATGTAAGCCGTGGGCTGACAGTAGTTCTTGAACAATCAAACACTTATTTTGTAGAAGTGGAAGCCGATCAAAATTTACAGGAACACATTACTACACGTGTAGAAAATGGAACACTTGTCATCACATCGGATGAAAATATTGATGAAGCATCATCAAAAAAAGTTTATGTGAAATTGCCTGCATTGACATCAATTGAAACATCAAGCGGTTCATCGGTTAGTTCACAAAACACTTTCAACGGAACAGAAATAAGCATCCGAACAAGCAGCGGAAGCGAAACTAATGTGAGTCTGGAATTTGAAAACGTAAAATGCAAAGCAACCAGCGGAAGTTCAATAGTACTGAGAGGAAAAGCGTTAAAACTCGACACCGATTCTTCAAGCGGAAGCGATATTGACGCAAAAGGATTAAGTGTTAATGATGTTGTTGCCGAATCGTCAAGCGGTAGCTCAACAAATGTCAGTCCGGCAGTTAGTTTAACCGCTAAAGCCTCAAGCGGAAGTTCTATCGACTACAATACTTCTCCCAAAACAGTGTCCAAAGAAGAAAGCTCAGGTGGAAGCGTTTCAAAAGAATAAGTTAATAAAACATCTCAATGAAAATTGGGATGTTTTTTTTTCTATTTTTGACATACTAACCATAGACTACCATAAATGAAAAAAACAATAGTATTAATCATCCTTTTTACTTCTGCCTTTGCATTTGCCCAGAAGAAGGAAAAAGTAAAAGGTTCAAAAATTGTCAAGCTTGAACAGAAACAAGTTGGCGACTTCGAAAGCCTGGAAGTAGAAGACAACCTCGAAGTGTTTTTGGTAAAAGGAATTGAGTGCGCTTTGGAAATCGAAGCCGATGACAACCTGATTGAATTTGTTGATTATAAAATTACCGGGAAAAACCTTCGCATTTCAACATCAAGAGATATTTCCAGTTATAAAAAATTAAGCATTCGCGTTACGTATAACGACAAATTCAATTTAGTCAGCGCTAAAGACGAAACCAATGTCACCGCCCTATCCGATGTTACTTTAGACAATATTACGTTTAAATGTTATGATTATGCCAAGTTATTTCTGAATGCCAAAACCAAAAACTTCACTTTGATGGCAAACGATAAATCTAAAGTCGAACTGAATCTGAAATCAGAGAAAACGGCCATCGACCTTAGTAAAAGTGCCTATGTAAAAGCCTTAATTTCGAGCAATGAAATGCGATTTGACATGTACCAGAAATCAGAAGCAGATATTGAAGGTGATATCATCGATTTAAAACTCCGCTTAGATAATAACGCCGATTTTACCGGAAAAAAATTAACCGCTAAAAATGCTATGGTTGAAACTGCAGGTTACGCAAAGACCAGCATCAATATCAGCAATATTGCAACGATCAACGCTTCAGGTAACAGCGAAATAGAATTGTTTGGCGAACCAAAGATTGATATGAAGCGCTTCAGTGATAGCGCTTCGCTCAAGAAACGACCACTTAAAAACTAAGAAAATCCCGTCTATTCAGACGGGATTTTTTATTTATTAACTACGTCAGTTCGAGTGATTCCGACTTGTCGGAATTGTATCGAGAACCTTGCCTCTCGATACTTTTCGATTAAAATCGAAAAACTCGAGGTGACGGTATTATTCCTTAGATGCCAAATACCTCTCAGCATCCAGCGCCGCCATACAACCGGTTCCCGCAGCAGTGATTGCCTGCCTGTAAACATGATCGGCAGCATCACCCGCAACAAAAACTCCGGCAACATTGGTTTTTGAAGTTCCCGGCTCGTTAATGATATAACCGGTTTCATCAAGCTTGATATAATCTTTAAAAATATCGGTGTTGGGCTGGTGTCCAATGGCTACAAAGAAACCAGTCGCAGGAATCTCAACGATGGCTCCTGTATCTCTGTTTTTAGCTTTTACCGAAGTCACCACCTGTCCGTCTCCTACTACTTCTTCAGTTTCGTGATGCAAAAGGATTTCAATATTTTCTGTTTTGCGGACACGCTCTTCCATGATTCGAGAAGCCCTGAATTTATCACTGCGAACCAACATCGTTACCTTTTTACAAAGTTTCGATAAATAATGTGCTTCTTCACAAGCCGAATCACCTGCTCCAACAATCACTACTTCCTGATTTCTGTAAAAGAATCCGTCACAAACCGCGCATGCCGAAACACCACCACCCATATTAAGGTAATGCTGCTCTGAAGGCAATCCTAAATATTTTGCCGAAGCTCCTGTTGAAATGATTACCGTATCAGCATGGATTTCCTTAGTATCGTTAATCCAGACTTTATGAACGCTTCCCGAAAAATCAACTTTGGTTGCCCAGCCATCTCGTACATCAGTACCAAAACGCTGTGCCTGCGCCTGAAGCTCAACCATCATTTCAGGGCCGGTAACACCGTCTTTATATCCCGGAAAATTTTCTACTTCATTGGTGGTCGTCAATTGCCCACCCGGTTGTGTTCCCTGATATAAAACCGGAAACATATTAGCTCTGGCTGCATATATTGCGGCAGTATATCCTGCGGGACCTGAGCCTATAATTAAGCATTTTACTTTTTCTATTGTATCAGACATAATTAAAATTTTAAGCACCGCAAAGTTAACTTTTTATACCCTTAATTTTTTGCAAACAGAAATAGTAATTAACAATCTTTGTATAATAATTGGTGATTTCTTTTTAGTTTAGAATTAACTCCTTATTTTTGAAAGGTTAAAAAAATAATCATGAAAAAAATTACACCTATAGTTTGTCTGATTTTAGTTGCACTATCATTCAACGGATGTACAAGTGACTTTACCTACGATGAGAATACCGCTTTAATGACACAACTTATCGGGAAATGGAAATACACCGAGTACCATGACGATGCTCTGCCTGCAAATATTCCGGCAGTAGATGGTTATGAAATAGAATTCAAAGCCGACAAAACATTTACTTCAAATGAGGTAGGCGGCTATAACTATGGTTCTTACACGATACTGGAAAGTCAAGGTAATAACTTAAGATTAATCTATCAAAGAAGCTGGGATGCTAAGAAACTATACAAATACATTAATTCTGTAGATGCCAATCATATCTATTTGCAGGCATCAAGCACTGAACCTACACCTGAGGGTCAGGTATTTACCTCTTATTTTATTTTAACAAGGGTACCGTAAAACAATACAATTATATACTAAAGCCGAACTTAATGTTCGGCTTTTTTGTTATCAATTAGGAGCACCACTCTGGTTTTCCCAGTAAACATCCTCCCGCTGTCCGCGCTACACGG
>DBIH01000180.1 GCA_002296885.1 Flavobacterium sp. UBA807
AAATTCAGCCATTCTTTGATGATAGTCTTTCCGTTACTTCCGGTGATTCCGATAATTGGGAAATCAAACTGACTGCGGTAAAAAGCGGCAAATTTCTGTAGCGCATCAAGCGTATTTTCAACGACTAGGAAATTGGCTTTCGAAGCTAAGCCGTCGGGAATTCGGGTAACCACAAAATACTTTACGCCTTTGCGAATCAGCTCTTCAATATATTGGTGACCATCGTGATTTGGTCCGGAAATCGCAAAGAATAAAGTGTTTTCGTCATTTTGCAGCGAACGGCTATCAATAGAAATGGAATCAATAATTGCGGCATCATCATTACCGGCCCAATTGGCTTTTATGATGGGAATAATATTTTGGATGGTCAGTATCAAGGGTTGGTTTATTTTTCGTCTTTCGACAAATGTTCAGGATCTTTAACTTCCATGTTTTCGCGCATGGCTTTGAAATAAGCAGCACGGCTCAATGGTTCGTATTCTTCGGTTTCACCTAATAAAACCAGTTTGTCGCTGTCGGTTTTTCTAAAGCTATAGTGTGCCAAATTTCCGGTTCGGGTGCAAACTGCATGGACTTTGGTTACATATTCGGCAGTTGCCATAAGTGCCGGCATCGGTCCAAAAGGATTTCCTTTAAAATCCATATCCAGTCCTGCAATGATTACACGGATTCCCGAATTGGCCAAATCGTTGCAAACCGCTACGATTTCGTCATCAAAAAACTGGGCTTCATCAACGCCAATTACATCACAACCCTGAGCCAAAATCCTAATATTGGCAGCAGCCGGAACCGGTGTTGACCGAATTTCGTTTTTGTTGTGCGAAACTACCATTTCTTCATCGTAACGCGTATCGATGGAAGGCTTGAAAATTTCCACTCTTTGCTTTGCAAATTGAGCTCTTTTCAGCCTTCTGATGAGTTCTTCGGTTTTGCCCGAAAACATCGACCCGCAGATGACTTCAATCCAACCAAATTGTTCTTTATGATTTACTGTATTTTCGAGAAACATTTTGTATTTTTCCTGCGTTAAAATGAATAGTTTTTATTACTTTGTCACGGAAACAAACCGACTTAAAAATTTGTATTTTTGAGCCGTTTCAAATGTAGAAAATTTTTAACAAAGGTTCCTTCTTCCTTAGGCAAAATAAAATCTTCGGAAGAAAAATAGTAAAAAAGACGACCCTATTCCATAATATTTCCAAACTTATGAAAAAAAGATTAGAAGCCGAATTAATAAGCATTGCACACCGAATTTTAAAATTAAAAAACAAGTCGGACGTTGACCAATTGTATAAGGAAACACAAAAATTATACGAAACGCTAGCGGTTTTAAAATTTTATCAGGACAATTTTGAATCGGTAAAATCGGATGTGTCGGAAGAAGTTTTAGATAAGAAGCTGGAGAAGTTTAATGAAGAGAAAGAAGTTGAGCAGCCAGTCGCAGAAGTTAAAGAAAAAGTTGTTGATCCTGTTGCAGAAGTAGAAACGGAAGAAGAAACTCAAGAGCAAATAATTGTTTCAGAAGAACCGGAACAGGTTTTGGAAGAAGAGCAGTCATTAGATGAGGAAGATTCAAGCGAAAGTGATGAGGAAGAAGTTGTTGAAGATGAAGAGCCTCAGGTTAAGGAAGAACTAGCATTCAAACCAATCTTTGAACTGGAAGTTGAGGACGAAGAGGAAGTTGATTCTAAAGATAATGAACAGACAGAAGAAAAACTCGAAGACTATATCGGGAAATATACCGATCCGGTTTTTGTAAAACCGGATGAAGTATCATTATTTCCTTCGGAAACACCGGCGGAAACTAGAGAAGAGATTAAAACGGCTATACCAGCTGAAGAGCCACGAACATCAACTTTAAATGATGTGATGTCAAAATCAATCGCGATTGGACTGAACGACAGAATTGGTTTTGTGCAGCATCTTTTTAACGACAGCAATGAAGATTTTAACCGTGTGATTTCGCAGTTGAATACATTCGATACCTTTGAAGAAGCCAAAAATTTCATCAACGAAATGGTGATTCCGGATTATAATTACTGGGTTGGCGAAGAAGATTATATCGAACGATTCATGGCGATTGTGGAGAAAAAATTCCAATAAATGTCCAAACTTTACATAGTCCCAACGCCGATCGGCAATCTTGATGACATGACTTTCAGGGCGATTAAAGTTTTGAAAGAAGTCGATTTGATTCTGGCCGAAGACACGCGGACTAGTGGTAAACTCCTCAAACATTTCGACATTGCCACGCACATGCACAGCCATCACATGCACAACGAGCATAAAACCGTTGAGAATTTGATTAAGCGTTTGCAGGCTGGCGAAAATATTGCATTGATTTCAGACGCCGGAACTCCGGCAATTTCCGATCCCGGATTTTTACTGACACGCGCCTGTGTCGAAAATAATATTGAAGTCGATTGTCTGCCTGGCGCGACAGCATTTGTACCTGCTTTAGTGAATAGCGGTTTGCCAAACGACCGATTTGTCTTTGAAGGGTTTTTGCCCGAAAAGAAAGGAAGACAAACAAGATATTTGGCGTTAGCCGAAGAAAGCCGAACCATGATTTTCTATGTTTCGCCACACAAACTCGTAAAAACACTTGCCGAATTTGTTCAGTATTTTGGAGCTGAAAGAGCAGTTTCCGTTTCACGGGAATTATCCAAACTGCACGAAGAAACTATCCGCGGAACTGCTGAAGAAGTTTTGAAACATTTTGAAGCGAAACCGCCCAAGGGTGAGATTGTAGCGGTTGTGGCAGGGAAGCTTTCTTCAAAAGAAAAAAGAGAATAGAATA
>DBIH01000190.1 GCA_002296885.1 Flavobacterium sp. UBA807
TTTACCGAGAAAACATCGATCATATCGAAGGTGTTTTGTTTATCAAAGATTTGATTCCGCATATTCATAAAAAAGAATTCGATTGGAATAAATTAATGCGTGAACCATTTTTTGTCCCTGAAAATAAAAAACTGGATGATCTGCTTAAAGATTTTCAACGATTAAAAAGCCATTTAGCCATTGTGGTTGATGAATATGGTGGGACTTCCGGATTGGTTTCTTTAGAAGATGTAATTGAAGAAATTGTTGGCGATATTTCGGATGAATTTGATGATGAGAATATTAATTTCTCTCAGATTGATGACAAGAATTTCCTTTTTGAAGGCAAGATAAACTTAAAGGATTTCTACAGGATTGTTGATGTAGATGAAGATACTTTTGAAAATAGTAAAGGCGAAGCAGAAACCTTAGCCGGATTTATACTGGAAATTTTAGGTAATTTCCCGAGAAAAGGACAGAAAATCCATTTTTCAAACATACATTTCACCATTGAGGTCGTCGATAAAAAAAGGATTAAACAACTAAAAGTAACACTTGAATAATAGATGATGATTAAAAAAACAATAGGTCTTTTTGCAATATTATTGCTTTTAGTTTTATCCAATAGTTGTAAAGATGATGCTGTGCCAAAACCAGCAAGCCAACTGCGATTGGATTATCCGGTCGCACACTATGCTAAATTCAGCAATCATTGCCCTTTCGAATTTGAAATGAATGAAGATGCGGTTATTAAAGAAGATAAAAATTGTGGCTTTTCAATCAAATACCCAAAAATGAAAGCAACAATTTATCTAACCTACAAAACTGTTGACGGCAATCTTGATAATTTGCTGAAAGATGCGCAAAAGCTGACGTATGAGCACGTAATAAAAGCCGATGAGATTTTGGAACAACCTTATGTAAACAAGGATAAAAAGGTTTATGGAATGTTTTATCGCGTTGATGGGAATGCAGCAACAAATTCACTTTTTTATGTCACGGACAGTGTCAAACATTTTGTTACCGGTTCGATTTATTTTTATGCTAAACCGAATTTCGATTCAATCATGCCGGCAGCAAGTTATGTAAAGAATGACATGCAACGGATTATAGAAACCATAAGATGGACACGCGACCGTTAGTGTGAACTGAGCGAAGCTAAATAAAAAAAGGAACTCAATCGAGTTCCTTTTTTGTTATGATGAATTAAGAATTACACTTTCCCTTTTGTTTTCATCTGCGAAACTTTATAAGTCTCCCCGTCACCAGTCGTTTCAACGGCTTTGGTTAGTTTTTCCGGAGTTAAAACAGCCGCATCAAATTCGACGGTTGCCTGTTTTTTGTCAAAATCAACAGTTGCTTTCTGAACACCATCCATTTCAGATAGTTTTTTCTGTATTGTCCCGGCGCAGCCTATTGCACAAGTCATACCGTCAATTCTAAAACTGGCAGTTTCAGGTTTTAATGCAACTGCGGTTTCTTTTTTCACCGTTTTAGCTTCAGAATTATCAATAGCAGGTTTCGCTCCGGCATCTTTACAACCTGAGAACACAGTAATTGTTGTAGCAAATGCTACTATGTAGTTAACGATTTTCATAATGAGTAGTTTTAGGTATAAGCATCAATTTTGTTCGACAAAAATAATCAAAAATAAAAGTGGTTATTCTTAAAATAATTACAAAATTTGAGGCAATTAAAAGACAATTATGAAATCACAAACACTAAAATGGATTATTTTGGTCGCTCTTGCTCTGATTTGGGGGAGTTCTTTTATACTGATAAAAAAAGGGTTGATTGGATTAAATCCGTTTCAATTGGGCTCGCTTCGGATTGTTTTTTGTGCTACTTTTCTTTTAATTATTGGTTTTAGGAAATTGTCCACCATTCATCTGCATCAATGGAAATACATTGCACTGACTTCGTTGTTTGGGACTTTTATACCGGCGTACCTTTTTGCCATTGCTGAAATGAGAGTCAGCAGTTCTATTTGCTCAATATTGAATTCATTGACGCCTTTAAATACATTGATTTTAGGCTCGATTGTTTTTGGACTCAATTTTAAACGGTCACAAATCATGGGTGTTCTGATTGGATTGATAGGCACGGCGGTTTTAATTTTTAGTGGAAACGACCAGGGCGGAACTGAGAATTATTATTATGCCTTTTTGGTCTTGATTGCAACGATTTGTTATGCTACGAATGTGAATCTTATAAAGAAATATTTATCTGATGTTAAGCCATTGGCCATAACGACCGGAAACTTTTTAGTGATGCTCGTACCGGCAATTGTGATTTTATGTTTTACGGATTTTAGCAGCAAAATGAATTTGCCTGTTACTCAACACGCGATGCTTTTTGTCATGATTTTGGGAATTGTGGGAACTGGTGTTGCCAATGTGATTTTTTATAAACTAATACAAATTTCATCACCTGTCTTTGCTTCGTCAGTTACCTATTTAATTCCGATTGTAGCCTGTCTTTGGGGGCTTCTGGATAATGAAATACTAACGCCATTGCAGTTTTTGGGAGCGTTTATTATTTTAATAGGGGTTTATCTGGCGAATAAAAAATAAAAAAGCCCCAATTTCAAATCGGGACTTTTTGTGTATAAATATTTCAGATTTAATTATAGGAAATCGGCATCAGAAACTCCTTCGTTTACTTTTACATCAGACATTTTGATGTCTAATTCGAAGCCAACATTCATTACAGTATTGAAAGGGAATTTAACGCCTTTAACATCTCTGTAATCTTTGAAGTTAGTAACTCTTGTTTGTTTTTGACCACCTTTTTCTTCCGTTGTAGATTCGGCTGTTTTCAAACCTGATTTCACGTCAAAATAGTAAGTGGTATCGCCATCAACTACTGCATAAGCGTCAGAACCGTCAATAGGTTCGATTCCTGTAGCAGTAACTCCGGCTTTTGTAGCTAATAAGGTTTCGTTGAACAAAACTGCATTTTCCTTCATTTTTTTCAAATCGTCACCTTCTAAAGCTTTTTTCTGACCTTGCTGCATCATGTAACCCGTGTTGCCGTTTACAACCTGTTTCATTATTGAACCCATTCCTGCCATAGAAAGCTCAACAGCCAATCTTCCTTTTGAATCATTTTTTGCACTGTATGACAATGGCATTGGAGCCTGAGGAATTGTTGTTGAACCGGTATAAGCAACAGATTTTACCGATTTTATAGCTTTATCCCCACCAATTGCTTTTACATAATTGTCGATGATTGTTTTAACAGTAACTCCTGCCGGAATTGGTTTCTTCATGGCTGGTTTTTCGGTAGGATTACCAAATTTATCGAAGTAGAACATTGGGATTTTTAGTTTTTCCAATCCGGCAATTACTTCAGAGCCTTTTCCGGTAACTACTATACGTAAGTTATCCGCAAGGAAATATTTGTTAGCTACTCTCATAATATCATCTGCAGTAACGGCGTTGATATTTTTGATATAGTTTTCATAAAAATCGGCAGGCAAACCTTCTGTTTCTGTTCTTAAAGCAAATCGGGCAACAGTTTCCGGTTTTTCAACACTCATAACAAATTTCCCAATATATCCTGCTTTTACGCTGTTCAACATTTCATCAGTAACTTTTTCGGTTCTGATTCTGTTTAATTCTTTTAAAGCTTCAACTACTGAACTATCGGTAACGGCATTTCTTACCTGCGCATTTGCTTTGAATTTACTGTAAACATACTTATCAAAACCAACACTTGAACGGGCACCGTAAGTCCAGCCGTGTTTTTCTCTCAAATTCATGTTCAGGTAACTGTTGAAATCTCCACCATAAACCTGATTCGCTAAGATAACAGGGAAATAATCAGCATCTGACATTTTTAAGTTTACTGTATTAATCAAAGAGATTTCAGACTGAACTGCATTTGGCATATCCACAAAATTGATTTGTGTATACTGAACGTTGCTCGGATTAGAATATGTTTCTCTTGGAGCTGTAGCTTTTGTCCATGAGCCAAATAGTTTTTCAACCATTTTTTTCACATCTTTAGTTTTCACATCTCCAACAATAACTAAATAAGCATGCTCCGGAACGAAATACGTATTGTAGTTTGTTTTTACGTCAGCCAAAGAAACATTGTTTATGGTTTGTTCGGTTAAATATTCTCCTGATGGATTGTTTTTACCGTAAGCCAAAACATTTTCAACTCTTCCGGCAACTACCTGAACATTTTTTTCCTGAGTTTTTAAGCCTTCGATTAATTTGTCTTTTTCTTTGTCGAATTCCTCCTGGGTGAAGTTTGGCATCAATGCACCTTCAGCCATTAACTCAAGGATTCTTCCTGAATACTTTGATAATCCGTTTGCGAAAGCTCCTGAAGAAGAGAAATTGATATCTGCCCCCATAAAATCGATTTCCTCGTTATAGGCATCTTTAGAAGTTTTGGTCGAACCATTTCCAAGTAAACTGCTTGTCAGTTCATCAACTCCTTTTTTATCACCTTCGGCAAAAGGAGCATTGTCAATGCTTAAGCTAAAAGATACTCGAGGAAGTTTATGATTTTCGACAACTAAAACTTTTAATCCGTTTGGCAACGAAAAAGTTTCAGGTTTTTTGATATTAATCGTTGGTGACGGACCAGGTTTCGGTTGTTTTCTGTCTTGTGCTTGCATAATAACTGTTAAAAACAAGCTTGATAATAGTATAATTGATTTTTTCATTTTTCTCTTTGTTTATTATTTAGCTTCAGCTTTGTCTTTTGCAGGAACATAATCCAAAATCAAACGCTGGTTTGGATTTAGATATTTTTTTGCAGCAGCTCTAATTTCCTCACGGGTAATAGAGCGATAAATATCAATGTTTGTGTTGATTAAATTAACATCACCATACAACAAATAGTAAGTTGCTAAATTTTCGGCTACACCTTCAATTCCTGAATTTTCATCAACATAATTGCTTTCGTTGATGTTCTGTAGTTTTTGGAAATCTTTTTCAGAAATCAAATCGGTTTGCAGTTTTACGATTTCCTCGTCAACTTCCTTGATGATGTCATTTGAAGTGAAATCACCTTGTGGCATTCCGTAAATGATATACTGTCCGTAATCTTCCTGAGCATAATTGAAAGCTCCGATTTGCAGAGCCATTTTCTTATCGTCAACAATTTTTTTGTAAAGTTTAGAACTTTTTCCGTTGCTTAAATAAGTAGAAATCATATCCAAAACTCTTGCGTCACGCGTTTTCATAGAAGGAATTCGGTATGCCGCAACAACCATTGGTTTTTGGATGTTTGGATCTTCGTAAGTTGCGTGGATTGTTTCTGTAATCGGCGCTTCTGTAAATGTTTGCTTGTGCAATTCAACACCTCTTGGGATTGGCCCGAAATATTTCTCAACCCAAGCCTTAGTCTGAGGGATGTCAATCTGACCTGCTACTACTAATACTGCATTATTAGGAGAATAGAATTTTTTGTTGAATGCCTGGAACTCCTCAAGCTTCGCAGCATCTAAATGTGCCATCGAACCGATAGTTGCCCAACGGTAAGGATGCACTTTAAACATATTCTTCTTTACCTCGGCAATCAATTGTCCGTAAGGCTGATTGTCAACACGAAGTCTTTTTTCTTCTTTTACTACTTCGTTTTGTGTATCAACACCAATTTGGTTGATTACAGGATGCATCAGTCTTTCTGATTCCATCCACAAACCCAATTCGGTATTGTTTGAAGGGAAAACTTCAAAATAATACGTTCTGTCTTCTGATGTGTTGGCGTTGTTGGTTCCTCCGTTAGAAGTTACTGTTTTCATGTATTCACCACGTTTGATATTTTCTGTTCCTTCGAACAATAAATGTTCAAAAAAGTGAGCAAATCCTGTTCTGTCCGGACTTTCGTCTTTAGAACCTACGTGATACATTACAGAGGTAATTACAACTGGTGCAGATTGATCATTGTGTAAAATTACGTGAAGACCATTTGGCAAATCGTACTCCTCAAAAGCTACCTTTTGGGCATGAGCTATTCCTCCAAGCATAAGCATTGAACTTAAAGCGATTAATGATTTTTTCATAAAAAATTGAAATTTTTTTCGTTGATTTCGTAGTTAGATAACTAACGTTAAATTTTGTTACACCAAAAGTAATTTATTTTCTTTAAAATCAATTAAAATCTAAAGTTTTCTGAAAGGCTTTGTAACACTTTGATTCACAACTTTAAACTTTTTTTCATATAGTGTTGTGTGAATGAGAAATAGTCGTATATTTGCGCACTTAAAAAATTAACTAAACATTTTTGTTATGTACGCAATCGTAGAGATAGCAGGGCAACAATTCAAAGTAAGCAAAGACTTAAAGGTTTATGTTCACCGTTTGGCTAATGAAGAAGGTTCAAAAGTTTCTTTTGACAAAGTTCTTTTATTAGACGATAACGGAAACATTACTTTAGGCGCCCCAGCTATAGAAGGTGCTTCAGTAGAAGCTAAAGTGTTGTCACACTTAAAAGGAGACAAAGTAATCGTTTTCAAAAAGAAAAGAAGAAAAGGTTACAAAAAAAGAAATGGTCACAGACAATATCTTACACAAATCGTGATTGAAGGTATTTCTGCAACAGGAGGAAAGAAAGCAGCCAAAGCTGAAGTAGCTCCAAAAGCAGAGAAAACTGTAGCGCCAGTAGAAGCAGAGGCTCCAAAAAAAGCAAAAGCTCCTAAGGTAGAAAAGGCAGAGGATGCAGCTCCGAAAAAAGCAGCTCCAAAAGCTAAAAAAGAAGATACTCAAGAATAATAACAATATTTAAAACTTATACGTCATGGCTCACAAGAAAGGTGTCGGTAGTTCTAAGAATGGTAGAGAATCAGAATCGAAACGTTTAGGCGTTAAGATTTTTGGTGGTCAGGCTGCAATTGCAGGAAACATCATTGTTAGACAAAGAGGTTCTAAACATAATGCTGGTGACAACGTTTACATGGGTAAAGATCATACTTTACATGCAAAAGTTGACGGAATTGTAAAATTCCAGAAAAAAGGAGAAAACAAATCTTTTGTTTCTATCCTTCCATTCGAAGCATAAGAACATACTTTTATTATATACAAAACCCACTCATTGAGTGGGTTTTTTGTTTTTAATTATTTTTAATTGATAACAGCCTAGTATCAAAGTATCCATCGAATTCATTAGAGTAAATTTGTGTTTTATCTATTGGGTTATAAATGCTAAATCGGTATTTGGTCAGATAACTTCCTTCGAGGCATGGTGCCAGAAATACTAATTCGGCGTCGGGGTCGAGTGTAATTTTATAATGCATTTCATTACCACATTGAATTACTCTTACTTTAGGTATTAACGGAATCCATTTGTTGTTATAATAGACTTCTCTTATTGGTGCCCATTTAATGCTTTCGCTACTCCAAAATTCTATAGGTTCAGTTGTAGTGTTCGTCATGATTAATTTAAATCCTTTATCCATTCCGCAGCGAATTTTGTACCATGGTTCGGGGAATGTTTCATAAGTATTTGGAAATACATTAATTTGAAGTGCATTGGGTTTTAAGGTGCTATGATCCAACTCGTTTTGGTTTTTTATTAGTGCGTTTACATTGGTGGATTGGTCAAACAATTCAGCTTTCATACATATATCCTGTGAAAAAGCTGTTCCGAAACAAAGAATGCCTGTAAAATAAAAGAGTAGCCTCATGTGGGTTTGGTTTTAATTCCGAATTTAGTGAAATAATTGTATCAAGATTGTTAAGGTTTTGTTACAAATAAAAAAACCCTCACATTACTGCGAGGGTTACTTTTATTGTAGGATTGGATTCCTCCTGTCGTCGGAATGACAATTAGTATCTGTAATACTCAGGTTTGAAAGGTCCTTTTACTTCCACACCAATGTAAGCTGCCTGCTCGTCATTTAATGTTTCCAGTTCCACACCTAATTTAGCCAAGTGTAACGCCGCTACTTTTTCATCTAAATGTT
>DBIH01000145.1 GCA_002296885.1 Flavobacterium sp. UBA807
ACGCCAAACGGAACATTGCTAATCACGGAACGTAAACTATTACACAATGGCAAACAAGATTGAAGTAAAAGAATTATTAGAAGCAGGTGTTCACTTCGGACACATGACTCGCAAATGGGACCCAAATATGGCTCCTTACATTTATATGGAGCGTAATGGTATCCACATCATTAACCTATATAAAACTGCTGCAAAAATCGAAGAAGCTAACGAGGCTTTGAAAAAAATCGCAGCATCTGGTAGAAAAATACTTTTCGTTGCTACCAAAAAACAAGCTAAAGACATCGTTGCTGATAAAGCAGTAGCATGCAACATGCCCTACATCACTGAAAGATGGCCAGGTGGTATGTTAACAAACTTCGTTACTATTCGTAAAGCTGTTAAAAAAATGGCTACTATCGATAAAATGAAGAAAGACGGAACTTTTAACACTTTGTCTAAAAAAGAAAGATTACAAGTTGATCGTCTACGTGCAAAATTAGAGAAGAACTTAGGTTCTATCGCTGATATGTCAAGATTACCTGCTGCATTATTCGTAGTAGATATCAAAGCTGAACACATCGCAATAAAAGAAGCACAAAAATTAAACATTCCAGTTTTCGCAATGGTTGATACTAACTCTGATCCACGTGAAGTAGATTACGTTATCCCAGCCAATGATGATGCTTCAAAATCAATTGATAAAATTTTATCTTTAGTAACTGACGCTGTAAAAGACGGTTTAGCAAACAGAACTTCTGATGCTGCTCCTGAAGTTGATGCTGAAGATACTGTAGAAGAAGTTGCTGCTGTTGAAGCTGCACCGGCTGTTGAAGCTGAAGCTGCTCCTGAAGTAGAAGCTGAAACTCAAACTGAAGAGTAAAAAAACAATTACGAATTATGAATGAAGAATTACGAATTGTTTGACTCGTAATTTGGAATTTGTAATTCGTAATTCATTTTAAAGAGATTTTTAATTTAAAAAAACAAAAATATTATGTCAACAATCACAATTACTGCTGCAGACGTAAACAAGTTAAGAACGATTACCGGTGCAGGAATGATGGACTGTAAAAAAGCTTTAGTAGAAGCTGAAGGAGATTTCGATCTTGCAATTGAAAACCTTAGAAAAAAAGGACAAAAAGTTGCTGCAAACCGTTCTGACAGAGAATCTACTGAAGGAGCTGCAATCGCGGCTGTTAATGCTGATAAAACAGCTGGTGTTGTTCTTACGCTAAACTGCGAAACGGATTTCGTTGGAAAAAATGAAGGTTTCGTAAAATTAGCTACAGATTTCGCTAATCAGGCTTTGAACTTTGATTCTAAAGAAGCTTTCTTAGCTTCTGATTTCAACGGAATCACTGTTGCTGAAAAATTAATCGAGCAAACTGGAGTTATTGGAGAAAAAATCGAAATCGGTTCTTTTGAAAAATTAAGCGGAGCTTTCGTTGGTTCTTACGTTCACTCTGGAAAAATTGCTGTTTTGGTTGCTCTTTCTGCTAACGTTGCTGGAGCTGATGAGGCTGCTAAAAACGTGGCTATGCAGGCTGCTGCCATGAACCCAATCGCTCTTGATGAAGCTGGTGTTGATGCTGATACTATCGCTAAAGAAATTGAAATCGCTAAAGATTTATTACGTCAGGAAGGAAAACCAGAAGCTATGATTGATAACATTGCTAAAGGTAAATTAGGGCGTTTCTTTAAAGATAACACTTTGGTAAATCAAGATTATATTAAAGATGGTTCTATGAGCGTTGCTGCTTATGTAAAATCTGTTGACGGTGGATTAACTGTTACAGGTTTCAAAAGAGTTGCCTTAGGATAATCTTTTACAATAAAAGTCTATAAAAAAACCCGATTCATCAAGATCGGGTTTTTTGTTTCTTTTTATTTTACTTCTTCGTAACAGCAAAACCTCTTGCTCGCATCAAAGCGTCAGTATTAACATCTCTGCCTCGGAATTTTTTATAAGCAATTGCAGGGTCTATGGTATTACCAATGCTGAACACATTGTCATAGAGTTTTTTCGCCACAGTCTTATTATACAAGCCATCCCTTGTTTCGGTAAAGGCTTCAGTAGCGTCAGCACTAATAGCATCTGCCCAAAGATAGCCATAATAACCAGCTGCATATTCATCGTCAGAGAAGATATGTCCAAACTGCGGAATACGATGGCGCATTACAATTTCTTTTGGCATATTTAAAGCTGTCAACGTTTCTTTCTCAAATTGTTTCGGATCAATATCAGGGTTTGTCAATAAATGCAGTTTCATGTCCACTAATGCGCTTGCAATGGTTTCTACAGTTGAGAAAGCTTCATTAAATGTTGCGGCTTTGTTGTTTCTTTCTACCAGAGCCATTGGCATTGGCTCCCCTGTTTTGTAATGTAATGCGAACTTATTCAAGACTTGTGGTGTTGCAAGCCAACGCTCCATAACCTGAGAAGGAAATTCTACATAATCCCTTGGAACATTAGTTCCTGAAAGACTTGGGTAATTTACATTGGAATTCAATCCGTGCAAGGCGTGTCCGAATTCATGGAATAAAGTACTGGCGTCATCCCAGGAAATAAGGATTGGTTCGCCTTCTTTTCCTTTGATAAAGTTGCAGTTATTCGATACGATCGTAATTACATTTCCGTTGAATTTGCTTTGCTCCCTCCAGGCATTCATCCATGCTCCTGAACGTTTCCCTTTTCGTGCATACGGATCGAAATACCAAAGACCAACTACTTTTCCGGTAAGCTTGTTCGAAACTTCCCAAACTCTAACATCAGGATGGAAGACCGGAACATTATGGATTTGTTTGAAACTTAAATTGAATATCTCTCCTGCAACCCAAAACATTCCTTCGCGAAGTTTTTCTAATTGCAGATAAGGTTTTAAATCATTTTGGTCTAAGTCGTATTTTGCTTTTCGCACTTTTTCAGAATAATAACGATAATCCCATGCCTCTATTTGGAATTTCCCTCCTTCGGCATCAACCATTTTCTGCATTTCGGCAACATCAGTATGTACTTTTGCCACGGCTGGTTCCCAAACAGACATCATTAAGTCTAATGTTTTTTGAGGTTTTTGCGCCATTGTATTGGACAAACTCCAGTCGGCAAATGTTGCAAATCCTAAAAGCTTGGCTTTTTCGGCGCGAAGTTTCAAAATCTGCACTAAAGTAGCATTATTGTTATTTGCATTGTCATTATCACCACGGCTGGTCCAGATTCGAAATGCTTTTTCCCTCAAGTCCCTACGGTTTGAAAAAGTCAGGAATGGCTCCATTGAAGAACGCGTATTGGCAATAGTTCCCATTACGCTTAGTTTTCTGTCTTTAGCATCTGCCATGGCAGCTGTTTTTAATTCTTCAGGTAATCCATCAAAATCAGCTTCTGTTTTTAATTCCAGATAATAATTATTTTCGTCTGCCAACTGATTTTGGCTGAACTTGGTAAACAAACCCGCTAATTCCTGATTTATTGCAGCCACTCTTTCTTTGCTTTTAGCATCGGCTTTTGCGCCTTCGCGTACAAAGTTTGAATAATACAGCCAAACCAAGCGTTGTTGTTCTGGAGTTAATTTTGCTTTTTCCGGAGAATTGTAAACCGCTGATATTCTGGAAAACAATTTTTCGTTTTGATAAACCTTATTGGAAACTTCTGAAAATTTAGGAGTCATTTCCGATTCAATTGGTTCAAATTCAGGACTGTTTAAATTGGAGCCATAAATTCCGAAGATGATATTGATTTGATTTAATCTTTTACCCGCTTTTTCCATCGCTACAATAGTATTGTCAAAAGTAGGCGGCATAGGATTGTTTGCAATCTTATCAACCTGTTTCAGTTTTTCCTGAATCGCAGCTTCAATAGCTGGTTTTAAATCTTTTAATTTATAATTAGCAAATGCAGGAACACCGCCGTAAGGTCCTGCCCAATCATTTAAAAATGAATTTGGGTTTTTCTTTTGCGCATTTACGATAACAGGGGCAATCATAATCAATGTTAAAATTATTCTTTTCATTATTTATTTATTTGATTTATCAAATGTAATAAAAAATCATTGGGTAAAATTGTATAAATTTGAGAAATCAGAAAGCCGAACTTATGTTTCAATCCAGAAAAGACACTGTCTATGTAATTCTTGCCGGAATATTTATTACTAATGCTGTTGTGGCAGAATTAATTGGCGGAAAGCTTATCGATGTTGGTCCTGCGGTTATGAGTATTGGTATTCTGCCCTGGCCTGTTGTTTTCGTGTCGACGGATTTAATTAACGAATATTTTGGTGAAAAAGGCGTACGAAAACTTTCGATAATCACAGCCTGTTTAATTGCCTACACTTTCATTATTTTGTTTTTTGCCATGAAGATTCCGTCAACCGGAATAAGTACGGTTACGACCAAACAATTCAATGCGGTTTTTGGGCAAAGCCAATTGATTATTGTTGGAAGCATTACAGCTTTCCTGATTTCGCAGTTGATTGATGTGAGCATTTTTCATTTTTTCAAACGAAAGACAGGACACAAACATATTTGGCTGCGAAGTACCGGTTCAACGGTAATTTCGCAATTGTTTGACAGTTTTATTGTTCTTGGAATTGCGTTTTATTTACCGGGAATTATGGATACAAAAACATTCTTCCTTTCGGCAATGACAGGTTATAGTGTTAAACTGGCGATTGCGGTTTTAATGACACCGCTGATTTATTTGGGACATAATTTAATTGATAAATATATTGCTAAGGATGGAAAATAAAGTACGTTGTAGCTGGTGCGAAAAGGACGATTTATATCGAGATTATCATGATAATGAATGGGGGAATCCTGTTTATGATGATGATAAGTTGTTTGAGTTTCTAGTGTTGGAAACTTTCCAGGCGGGCTTGAGCTGGTACACAATCCTGAAAAAACGCGACAACTTCCGAAAAGCTTTTAGCAATTTTGATTACAATAAAGTCGCTAAATATGGTGACAAAGAAATCGAAAGGCTGATGCAGGATGCCGGCATTATACGCAACGGATTAAAAATAAAAGGCACCATTTCCAATGCCATTGCTTTTATGAAAGTTCAGGAGGAATTTGGTAGTTTTTCTAAATATATTTGGGGTTTCACAGGCGGTAAACCAATACACAATAATGTCAAAAAAATGGGAGATGTTCCTGCTACGACTCCTCTTTCAGATGAAATCAGTAAAGATTTGAAAAAACGCGGATTTAAATTTGTGGGTTCAACCGTTGTTTATGCGCACATGCAAGCAACCGGAATGGTTAATGATCATGTTGAAGATTGCTGGAAGCGAAATTGATTTCTTCCGATTTTAAAACTTTCATAAAGACTTCACGCGAAATCTCAATTGCGCCCAGTTTTTCCAGATGGTCATTGTGCACCTGGCAATCCAAAAGTTTATAGTTATTCTCTTTCAGATATTTTATTAAAGTGACAAAAGCAATTTTGCTGGCATTCGGCACTCTTGAGAACATGCTCTCACCACAGAAAACATGTCCTAAATCGACACCATACAGTCCGCCGACAAGTTCATCATTTTGCCATACTTCAACCGATTTAGCTATTCCCATTTTGTTTAGTTTGGAATACGATTCGACAAAATCATCCGAAAGCCACGTCCCATCCTGCCCCGGACGGTCAATCTTTTGGCAGCCCAAAATTACATCATGAAAATTTTGATTGAAGGTAACTCTGAATTTATTCTGATTGAGCAGATTTCGGATACTTTTTGAAACCTTATAAATTGATGGAACAACCACCATTCTTTCGGGTGGTGCCCACCAAAGTATTGGCTCATCTTCATTAAACCAGGGAAATATTCCGTTGCGATAAGCCAAGAGTAATCGGTCTGTCGATAAATCACCGCCAATAGCAAGAACGCCTTCATAAGACGTTTCTTCAACAGGTGGAAAATATAAATCTTTGGATAGGAAGTACATTTTTCAGAAAATAGAATATAGAAAAAAGAAAATAGAAATTGATTTAAAAAGAGAAATCACTCTAAATAACTACAAGTTGTATTCAGAATGATTTCTATACTCTATTTTCTATTCTCTTTTAAAAAGGTAAATCGTCGTGCTCTTCCTCATTGAAATTTGTTGCCGGAGCAAAAGCTTCTGCCGGTGGCATTGGAGCCATTTGAGAAGCTGCTGGAGCTTCAGTCTGCATTTTCTCTATTCTCCATCCCTGAATATCGTTGAAATATTTTGTCTCTCCTTGTGGATTTACCCATTCTCTACCTCTTAAATTGATAGATACTTTTACTGCTTCCCCAACATTGTAATTGTTGAGCAAATCACATTTGTCCTGCACAAAGTTGATGCTGATGAATTGTGGATACTGCTCTTCTGTAACCACAACCAATTCCCTTTTTTTAAAACTGGCGCTCACTTGCTGCTCAGGATTAATCACTTTAATTTTTCCGGTAACTTCCATAATCATTGTTTTGCTAAAAGCACTTTCCATGCGGAAAGAGCGTCGTTGTTATTTAAATATTCTTTTGCTTTTTGGTGGATTTTCATTTCATCGTCCGAACTCAAAACACCTTTTACGGCAAAATTTTGTTGTACAAATATAGTAATTTCTTCTTGTGTTGGCAACGCTTCTACATTACCTAATTTACCCAAATCATTACCATCGAAAACACTGCTTTTTTTGATGAAATCGGGAATCATATCTACTCCTATTCCCAATGTTGTCAAGGGTTTTTCGACTTCAAACAATCCCGGATTGACGCGCGAATACCAGTTTCCGCCAAGACGCGAAACCAAATCAATTTTCTTTTGGTCAATCATATTTTTATCATCAAGGACTTTTTCACTTACGTGGATTTTAACCACTTCGCAGATAATTAAATTTCCGGCACCGCCTTGATTTCCCAAAGCGATAATTTCGTTGACTTTACATTCAAATTGTACCGGGCTTTCGGCAACGCGGTATGGTTTTACCATATCAGAAGGCTGCATCGTCAATCCCGATTTTATAAATTCGTTTACGCCATCAGCGTATTCCGTACTCGACAAAGAAGCCTGCTGCACAATATCATAATTCACCACATTGATTACAACTTCTTTCGTTGCTTCACAATTTTCCAGAGTATGTTTTGTTGTGTTATTTCGAACGCGTCGTGCCGGTGAAAAAACCAAGATAGGCGGATTTGAACTGAATACATTAAAGAAACTGAACGGAGATAAATTGGGCTTCCCGTTTTTATCTAATGTACTTGCAAATGCAATCGGCCTTGGCGCTACTGCGCTTTGCAAATAGGCCTGAAGCTGCATCGGGGACAATGTATGTGGTTCGAAACTGAGCATTTTAATGTTTTTTACAAATGTAATTTTAATCATCAAAAAAGTGGTAAAAATTTTTTCATTACTTTTAAACCAAAATACCTTTAATGCAGTTTTCTGAAAAAAGAAACATTACCCGATTGATTATCATTATGGCATCGTTTGCTATTGTGAGTCTGATATTATGGAATACCTATACCTTTTTTCAGATTTTTAAAAATGATGAGCGTATAAAAATGGAAATTTGGGCAGAAAGTTTAAAGACTTTGCTCAATGCCGACCCCGAAACAGGTGATGTCGAACTGCCTCGACAAATAATGAGTAATAACACAACAATCCCCATCATACTTGTCGAAAACAATAAAATTATCAATCACAACAATATTGATGAAAGCATCACCGGAGATAAAGTAAAGCTGCAGAATTTTCTGGAAAAACTTAAAAAAGAAAACGACCCGATTCGTATTGAAACTGCTATCCCGGGAGAATACCAATATGTTTATTATGGCAACTCGTCTTTACTTAACAAACTGAAATATTATCCCATTGCACTGCTATTGATTATTTTCCTCTTTGGAGCCGTTGTGTATAATTTTTACCGTAGTACCAAAATGGCTACGCAAAACAGGCTTTGGGCCGGAATGGCAAAAGAAACCGCACATCAGATCGGAACACCATTATCTTCCTTAATTGGTTGGCTCGAAATCATGAAGGCCGATAACGTTGACCCAACTACAATAAAAGAAATCGAAAAAGACATTAACCGTCTACAGACCATCGCTGACCGGTTTTCAAAGATTGGTTCTGAACCTATTTTGGAACAACTCAACATCATTGAAGAAACGGCACAATCATTTGATTATTTAAAAGCCCGGTTTTCAAAGCAAGTGGAGTTCTCTTTCAAAGCGCCTAAAAAACCTATTATGGTTTCTATAAATCCGGCACTTCACAGCTGGACAATCGAGAATTTGGTTAAAAATGCTATTGATGCTATGAGAGGAAAAGGAAAACTTTCAGTAAGAATTGAAAACGATAATGATTTTGTCAAGATTTTAGTTTCGGATACCGGAAATGGTATTCCAAAAAAACAATTTAAAAGTGTTTTTGAACCAGGATTCACAACCAAAAAACGGGGCTGGGGCTTAGGTTTATCCTTAACTAAACGTATTGTGGAAGAATATCATAAAGGAAAAATAAAAGTCCTTCATTCCGAAGTCGGAAAAGGAACAACCATTCAGGTTTTATTTAAAAAGGTTCATTCGTAATTATTTGCGTTTCACTAAAAAAAATGAAGCTCTTTCAGAAGGACTTTTTGAAAGATAATCATTTGCAAAATTTAATTGCTCATCAAATCTTTTTTGAGCCGTTGCAACTGTTTTTTTTAAAGAAATAAAATTGGCTTGATTTTCTTTACTTACATTGACAATCTTAGCCAATTCGTCGTGACAAAACTGCCATTTGTCATAGGGAATCTGTACTTTCTTTTTGATTTCATCATCAGCAAGCATTGGTGTAAACCGACTGTTTCTGTAATGGATGAATTCGTTTAACAGCTTATTCGCTTCATTATATTCTTTAACAATTAACTCCAGTGTTGGAATGCTGCTATTGTTTTTATAGCTTTCCAGATTCTTTTTAATTAGGTTGTATTCGTCCTTAATAAATTCATTCTTCAGCCCGGCCCTTTCAATCCGTTCCGCTTTTTTCTGAAGTTTTTCAGGTTCAGTGAGGCTTTCGTACTGAGTAATTTCCGCATTGAAATCGTATTGGTTGGCAATCAGATTCGACTCGGCCACGTCTTTATAAAAATCATCATTTGTGATTGGGTTTTGATTTAACTGCCACATATAATCAAAAGGCATGTGAGTTTTTAAAAATTCTGTTGGAGTGGGGTTATAATAAATGTTATTGAGGTTTTTATAAAAAACCATATCCTTAACATACCCTGAAGCCCAGGTAACATCAAAGAAACACCACTTGCCATTTAATTTACTGATGTTCCATGTATGTGATAATCGTGCAATTTTGCCAAATTGCTTGGTATAACCGTTAACAACGTATGTCTTTATCCCTAATTTGTTTACAATATCACTAAACACCTCTGAATAGTGCATGCAAACACCTTTCCTGGTTTTTAAGGCACTTTCAATTTTTTCAGCTATGGTTTGTTTTTTTGGTTCATACATATTGTCAACATCATAACTTATTTTGGATGCTGTCCAATAAAAAGCAGCTCTTATTTTGTCTTCATCAGAAGTGAAATTCTGATTAATATAATTGGCGATTTTTGCAGTTGTAGTTTCGTCTGCTTTTGGAATTTCATTCATTTTTTTATCAATCATTTCATATTGACTAAAAAGATGATTGGAAAACAACAGTATAAAAAGTGACAAAGTCTTTCTCATTGATAAAAAAAAGTTCCACTAATTTAATGAATTAAATCAATGGAACTTGTTGTGAATTGTAATTAACTATATATTCTTAGTAATAGCAGCTGCCAAGGCTTCGAATTCTTCTTTGGTCAAACTGACTTTTCTCTGAAAGCGCATGTCATCCATGTCGTGTAATGGAATTAAGTGAACATGCACATGCGGAACTTCAAGCCCAACAACCGCGACACCAATTCGTTTGCATTCAACAGTTTTCTCAATGGCTTTGGCAATCTTTCTCGAGAATTTCATCAATCCAAGATAAAGTGTTTCATCCATATCAAAGATTTTGTTGATTTCCTGTTTCGGGATGCAAAGCGTATGTCCTTTTGCATTTGGGTTTACATCCAGAATGGCAATGAAATTTTCATCTTCAGCCAGAACGTAGCCGGGAATTTCTCTGTTGATTATTTTAGTGAAAATACTTGCCATTTTAGTCTCTTGAAACTTCTAAGATTTCAAAGTTTAATTTACCATTTGGAACAGTAATTTCCGCTATTTCCCCAACAGATTTACCTAACAAACCTTTGCCTATAGGTGAAGTAACAGATATTTTTCCTGCTTTTAAATCAGCTTCGCTTTCAGCAACTAAAGTATATTTCAGTTCCATGCCATTAGCCTGATTTTTAATTTTTACCTTAGATAAAACCAAAACCTTAGAAACATCAAGGTTTGATTCGTCGATCAGTCTTGCATTTGAATGAACTTCTTCCAGTTTTGCAATTCTCATTTCAAGCATTCCCTGTGCTTCTTTTGCAGCATCGTATTCTGCATTTTCAGACAAGTCGCCTTTATCTCTGGCTTCAGCAATTGCCTGTGAAGCTTTTGGTCTTTCAATACTTTTAAGTTGATCTAATTCTTCTCTTAATTTTTTTAATCCTTCTGCGGTGTAATAAGATACTGTACTCATATTATGCATTTTTATATAAATAGAAAAAATCCCATCGGAACGGGATTTCTTTTTGCAAAGATACTATTTTAATGTTATTTCAAAATTCTTGGCGTTTTTTTAACGCATGTCAAAGTTAATTAATTTAAATTTGTTTTGCTATGTATTTCTAAAAATTTTAATATGAAATCGAAGATTACTTCGTCCGTTCACCACCAAGGTGGTTCGGGCCACGAACTCCAAAATAACAAACTGCTACTTGTGAGTAATAAGATTTTGATTCTATTGGCTTTCTTTCCATTACTTTTTGGATGTGATGCGGGATCCATTAATTATAACAATCCAAATATTCCCAATTACCCTGTTAATTTACAAATCAATATAAGCTTACCTCAGTATAGCAATCTGCAGTTTGCAAGCAATCATATTGTAGATTATTCTCAGGGAGCAAGAGGAATTGTCGTTTTTAATACCGGAAGTGGTTTTACTGCTTTTGATTTAGCATGTCCAAACCAGGCTTTTAGTGGATGCTCGTCTCCATTGACTGTAAATGGCATTGAAGCCAAATGTCAATGCAACACTACTGAAAATGCATACAGTCTGTTTACGGGGCAAAGTGCGGGGCAAAATTATCCGTTGAAACCTTATCGCGTTCAGATGAGCGGTAGCAATCTGATTATTACAAATTAAAAAAGTCCCCTCCGAGTTGGGGACTTTTGTTTTTTTAAAACTTCAATGTTGCTCCAGCTAAAAAGTTGATTCCTGCCTGAGGATAATATCCGGCACCTTCAATCGTTGTTATAACTCCGGGCGTCGTAAAATCATCATCATACGTGTAGAAATATCCGTTGGATTCATATCTGTAATCAAATATATTGTTTATCAACCCTGAAAAAAGAATCGATTTTAATCCTTTATTGATATTCCATAAATAGGTTACACTTAAATCGTGAACATTATATGCTTTTAAAATAGATTTCTGCGAATCAATGTTTCCCATAAATTGTTTTCCAACAAACTTATTCAGGAAAGTAATATTCAGGTTTTTGATTGGTGAATACGTGGTGGCATTTCCAAAAATAATATCAGGAGAAAATGCAATATTGGTATTCCCGAGATTCTGCAACACACCATCACGCTGAAAATAAAAATCCTTATTCTTATTCTGGCTCAAAGTAATATTAGGCTGAAAAGTTAATTTATTGATTAATTTGATTACGGATTCGACTTCAAGTCCATAACGGAAACTATGCCCACTGTTTGTAAAAATTGGCGAACCGACATCATTTAATGCACCTGTCATAACCAACTGATTTTTGTATTGCATGTAAAAAGCATTGGTGTTTACCGTTAGTTTTTCCGATTTGTATTTCCAGCCTAATTCATAATCAAATAAGCGTTCCGGTTTGATGCTTCCGTTTTCATAGTCATCACGCCTTGGTTCTTTATTGGCAATTCCGGCATAAGCATAAATCGCGTTTTTAGAGTTCAGCTGATAATTTGCCCCAACTTTCGGATTGAAAAATCGAAACGTGTCATCAATACTTCCAAATACTTCGCTGGTTGCCTGATAGAAAACCATTCGGCACTGCATATCGGCAAAGAAATTTACCTTACCAAATGTCTGAGATGCTTTAGCATAGAAATTCACATCGTCTTTATTTCCGTAATTGTCATAATAATGATTAGAAGCCGGAACATAAAACTGCGTCCATTTAACCGTCCCAAAATGCTTTCCTAAATAACGGTTAGCGGCACCGCCAAACAAAATATCGGTTTTGTTGGTTTTATAATTCAACGAAAATGTGGTTCCGAAAAAATCATTATCAAGCCATTTCTGTCTCACTAAATCTGCCGTTGAATTTCCTTCAAAGTTGGGCAGATTATAATCGGCCAAAGTTGCATCTTCTCTGTATTGCTCATAATATCCTTTCCCTAAAGTATAATGAAGCGCTACATTCGAAGTCCATTTTTCAGACCATTTTTCAGACCAGTGCAACTGAAAATGATGCTGCCAGTAATTATCGGTTTCATTGTCATAGAATTTTGTATTCCCATTTTCATCGGTATACATTCCAACCGAATTGAACGTTGGGTCATGTTCCAATAAATAGGGATCTTCCAATCCGTTCCAGGCCTGATAGGTTTTTTCGCTTCCTCCAAATGCAAGAAACTTTAACGAAGTTGATTTTTTTATGTAATTGATATTGAAAAAATAACCAAACATTTTGGTAAAAGCCCTATCAATATAACCATCAGAAGCGATTTGTGAAATCCTTCCATTGATTTCCAGATTATCATGCAAGCCTGTTCCGAAAGCTAATGTGTGTTTTCGTGTTCCGAAACTTCCGCCTGAATTTGAAATTTCAGCATACGCTTTTTCCTGAAATGATTTGGTCTGCATGTTTAAACTCGCGCCAAAAGCTCCGGCACCATTTGTTGAAGTTCCAACGCCACGCTGCAGTTGAATGCTTTCCAATGAACTTGCAAAATCAGGCAAGTCAACAAAATAGGTTCCTTGGCTTTCACTGTCATTAAACGGTATGCCATTCAGCGTTACATTAATCCTCGAACCATCAGCACCACGAACACGCATATAGGTGTAACCAACGCCGTTTCCTGCATCAGTTGTGGTCACAACTGAAGGTAAATAATTAAGCAAAACCGGAATGTCCTGCCCGAGATTCCTCGGAGCGATTTCATCTTTGGTTACATTGGTAAACGTAACCGGATTTTTTTTTCCGGCACGAACTCCTGAAACCAATACTTCATCAAGTTGATTGACTTTGGTTGTGTCTGCTGGTTTCTCTTGTGAGAAAGAGAACATAGAAGATAGAGAAAAGAAAATAGAAAAAACAACAGTCTTTATTCTATATTCTATATTCTTTTCTCCTAAAAAATTGACCTGAGCCGTAGGCGAACTGATCGTAGATAATAAAATTTCCATTCGTAAAATGTTTACGAATAAAAAGAGGTAATTATTCTTTGTTAAAAATTAAATTGATACTCCTGACGTCCGACTAACGTGCACTTTAGTTTTTCGTCAAATCCTTAAACAGCATTACCTGTTCTAAGTTCATTGGGTATAATCTCAGCTCGTTATTTAGAGCACCCCTTTTGAGACGAAGCAAAGGTATATTTTAAATTTTAATTTTTGACCCGAAAAAAATATTTTATATTTTTTGAATAGGCGAAGCAATTATAAATTTAAAGTTTTGGTTTCTTTCTGCTTTCCTTAATTTCAGAAAGTGTCGATTTATCCTTAAGCCTTTTCTCTACAACAGCTTTAGGAACTTTGGTTGCTTTTCGCGCTTTGGGAACTTTTAAGCCTTTTTTGATTAATTCTAAAAAACGTTTGGTAACGATTACTTTGTTCTTAAGTTGACTTCTGTCTTCATCGCAGTTTAAAATCAATAGATTTTCAGAAGTCAATTTGGTTGCGAGTTTGGCTGCAATCATAGCTTTTTCTTCTTCATTCAGTGCTTGCGACGCATTCAAATCAAAAGTCAAAACTACCTTAGATGAAACTTTATTTACATTCTGCCCGCCAGCACCCGAACTTCTAACGGCTTTAAAGTTTAGTTCAGAAATTATTCTTTCAGCTTCCATATTGAGGTTGATGCGCAGGTTTAAGTAAATCATTCACTGTTTTAACCGGATTGAACGTGACCAAAGGAACTTCAACAAAAACAGTAATCCATTTTGCCATTGCGCCATTCCAAAGCCCCGGTAATTCATAGCCTTTAAGGTCTTTCCCGTTTTTATTTTTAGAAACTATAAAACCGGTACTTGGATCGACAAACTGGGTCAGGTCAAACTTTTCACCGCGATAGTTTTTAGTTGCACAGACTAAATCCACCGGATTGAAATGTGTTGCCTTTGCCAGAATTTCAGCCTGCTCCGGGTTGTTTGTTTCTACTTGCGAGCTTTCTACAATTTGCAATGAAATATTTCCTTTGTAACTTTTTACCCAGAATGGTCCACCGCCGGGTTCGCCTTCATTTTTCACCATTCCGCAAACTCTTATTGGACGGTTAAGTTTATTTACTATGAATTCCAGTTTGTTTTCAATGGTGTATTTATCGAAATCTTCGAGGATATCGATATTCAAACTATCAACCATAAAGCCAATGATTTCATCAATATGATGTTCGCCAATTTTATCATCATCGATTGCTTTGAGGATATTGAAAGTCTGTTGCTGCAAATCAAGTAAAACACCTGCCAGACCTTTTTTATACAAGGTAATCTCCTGAATGTGATTCTGAATTACATTGTCAATATTCTTGATAAAAATCACATCGGCATCAAGATCATTTAGGTTATTGATTAAAGCTCCATGTCCGCCCGGGCGGAAAACCAATTGGCCATTTTCATTGCGGAAAGGTTCATTATCGAGAGTGACAGAAATAGTATCGGTGCTTTTATCCTGATGGGAATAGCTCACATAAACCTTGGTTTTGGATTTGTTTTCAACCTTTTGCTTTACGCTGTCGATGATATTCTGAAATAAATTTTCATGATGGTCCGAAACCGTAAAATGCAAATGCGAAACCGAATTAGAGCTCGCATAAAAAGCACATTCATTCAAATGCTCTTCAACCGGAGTTACAATTTCTGTTTCATATTTATGGAAATCCAAAATCCCTTTCGGTTTGTTGGCAAAATCAAAATACTGTGGAGAAAGCATGGTTTTGATAAACAAAAAACTCTTCTCATGACCTTCAAGCGAATAATAATCGGGCGTCAGTTCCTTGATTTTAGCTTTCACTTCATCATAAAAAGGAAACTTTTCAATTCCGGCAAGGAAAATAGGAAGGTTTTTATCTTTTTTTCTGTTGATATAAGCATTTATAGTTTCATTTTCATGGTCAAAATCATTCAGAAATTCATTCAGAAATTTGAACATTCTACTTGCTGCGCCTGAAGCCGGAACAAATTTCTTTAGCTTTAGTTTCTTCTTTTTGGCGTCAAAGGAATCTGCATATTTACGGAACTCATCATTGGATAACTTTACAATTCCATCATTTATAGTCGCCGGTCTTTCAAGTGTAATCTTCGGAATTCCCAATTGAAACAAAAGAAGCTCGCCCTCAATTTTATCAAGCGAAATACCTAATGCGCTGATTTGTTCAAAATCTGCTTCAGTAAATCCATGTCTTTTCGCTAAACTATCTTTTGTTGTAGTGTTTTCTTCCATTCTAAATAGCCAAAAATGGCAATTACTGTAAAAATTAAATACTGGATGCTCGTAAACGAATATCCTTTGACAAAATACATCGGAATTGAGATGATATCACCTACTATCCACAAAATCCAGTTCTCTATTTTCCTTCGCGCCATCAGCCACATCCCAACAAAAAAGATTCCGGTAACCAGCGTATCAATGTATGATGTCCAGTGGGTAAATTTATTAAAAATTGTGTAAACAGCGACCACAAATAGTATCGTTAACACAAAAATGAGAAGCGATGCTTTCTTTTCATACCTATTCATTCTCGAAATTGGGAATTCCACTACATCGCCTTTCTTCCGCGTCCAGTGGTACCATCCATAAATGCTCATCACAACATAATAAAAATTAATCATCATGTCGCCCAGTAAATCCCATTTAAAAAGCAGGTAGACATAAATTGTTGTGTTGATTATACCTGTTGGGAAAACTAAAACATTATCTTTTTTTGCATACCAAACGCTCAATAACCCAAAGATTATTGCCGTTACTTCTAAGACAATTTCATAGGTTGGATAGTCTTTATATTGCGAAAACAGGAATTCCAACATTAGTCAAAAAAGTTTAGATCATTTTCAAATGCAGTTCCAATCACAACCATATCAGCGCCAGCGGTAAAAGCTTCATCGATTTGTTTTTTTGAACGGATTCCGCCGCCCACAATAAGCGGAACCGAAATCCTTTCTTTGACCGCCTTTATAATTGCTGTCGAAACAGCATGTTTTGCTCCGCTTCCGGCTTCAAGATAAACTAATTTATTCCCTATGAATTCTCCCGCTTTTGCTGTTTGCGAAATATAATCGATATTGGTTTTGGATAAAGGTTTCGTTTTGCTCACACGTTCAACGGCAGTTTCTGCGCCACTTTCAATCAGAATATACCCTGTTGAAATGATTTCCAGTTTTGTTTTTTCCAGAATCGGAACCGCATCAATCTGATGCTCCACCAAATAATCAGGATTTCTGCCCGAAAGCAGTTGGAGAAACAAAATCCCATCAGCTTCCGCAGATATCTGCGAAGGATTTCCGGGGAAAAGCAGGACTGGCAAAGTCGTTTCCTTTTTTAATGCAATAATTATTTCATCCAGGTGATGACCATCAAATGAACTCCCTCCAACAAGAATATGAGTCGCCGGAGATTGATTGATTTTTTCTGCCAAAACAGGAACTGCTTCGGTCGCCACCTTATCAGGATCGATTAAAATGGCTAACAATTTCCTGCCT